>NZ_BAAAMR010000069.1:48066-56340 GCF_039529375.1 Actinomadura napierensis | reverse complement strand
CCGTGGGCCGCGGCCGAGGCCGCCCGGCTGGACGAGCGGCGCCGCGGCGGCGCCGAGCGCGGCGCCGAGGCGATGCTCGCGCTCGGGGCCGCCGCTGAGGCCGTCCCCGACCTGGAGGCGCACGCCGCCGCCGAACCGCTGCGCGAGGAGGCGTGGCGGCTGCTGGCCCTCGCCCTCTACCGGGCGAGCCGGCAGGGCGACGCGCTGGCCGCGCTGCGCCGCGCCCGCGCGACCCTGACCGAGGAGCTCGGCGTCGACCCCGGCCCGGCGCTGCGCGACCTCGAAGCGGGCATCCTCGCCCACTCCCCGGACCTGGCCGGCGGCGCGGAGCGCCCCGCCCGGCCCGTCGTGCGTCTGGCGCCCCCGGAACCGCCCGGCGCCGTGTTCGTCGGGCGGGCACGGGAACTGGCCCGGCTGGACGAGGCGGCCCGCGCGGCGGAGGCCGGGCGCGGCGGCACCGTCCTCATCAGCGGCGACGCCGGCATGGGCAAGACCGCCCTCACCGAGCGGTTCGCCCGCCTGCTCTCCGGACGGGGCTGGACGTCCGCGTGGGGGCGCGCGCCGGAGACCGGCGGCGCGCCCGCCGCCTGGCCGTGGGCCGAACTGCTGCGCGACCTGACCGCCACCGCCCCGCCCGCCGCCGGCCTGGCCGCACGCCTCGCCCCCCTGCTGGACGACACCGCCACCGGACGCGGCGACACCGATGTCAGCGCCGGCCGGTTCCGCCTGCACCTCGCAGTCGGCGACTACCTCGCCGGCCTCGCGGAGGACGCGCCGCTCCTGCTCGTCCTCGAGGACCTGCACTGGGCGGACGAGGAGACCCTCGCGCTGCTCACCCGGCTCACCGGACGGCTCCGCGACCGGCGCGTGCTGCTCGCCGCGACGTTCCGGCAGACCGAGGTCCCCGACCCGCTCGCCGTTGCGCTCGCGGTGCTGGCACGGCAGGAGCCGGCCCGGATCGAACTGCCCGGCCTGTCGGCCGCCGAGGTCGCCGCACTGGTCCGCGGCATCTGCGACACCCGGCTGGGCGACGCGGAGCTGTCCGCCATCGCCGAGCGGACCGGCGGGAACCCGTTCTTCACCCGGGAGACCGCCCGGCTGCTGGAAGCCGAGGGCCTGCCCGCCGCGACCCGCCGGGTGCCCGCCGGGGTCGGCGACGTGCTGCGCCGCCGCATCGCGCGGCTTCCCGAACCCGCCCAGGCCGTCCTGCGGGACGCCGCCGTCGCCGGCCGCGACGCCGGCCTCGACGTGCTGGCCGACCTGTCCGGCGACGAGGACGCCGTGATCGACGCCGTCGAGTCCGCCCTCGCCGCCGGTCTGGTCACCGAGCCCGCCCCCGGGCGGATGCGGTTCGCGCACGCCCTCGTCCGCGACACCCTCTACACCGGGCTGTCGCGCGCCCGCCGCACCCGCCTGCACGGCCGCGTCGCCGCGTCGCTCGAACGGCACAGCCCCGACGAGGTCGCCGCCATCGCGCACCACTACCTGGAGTCCGGGACGGCACCCGACCGGGCCGTCCGGTACGCGCGGCGCGCGGCGGAGGCGGCCGAGGCCCGCTACGCCCACCGCCTCGCCGCCGACCTGTGGGTCCGCGCCGCCGAGACGCTGCGCGCCCGGGGCGACGGCGCCACCCGCGAACGGCTGGAGATCGAGGCCGCCGCGATCCGCGCGACCGCGCTGGCCGGGCAGGTCGTCGACGCCCGGGACCGGCGCCGCCGCGCCATCGCCGACGCGCGCGCGTTCGGCGACGTCCGCCTCCTCGCCCGGATCATCGCCGCCTTCGACGTGCCCACCCTGTGGACCAGCCGCGAGTACGGCCTCCTGGACCGGGAGGTCATCGAGGCCGCCGGGCACGCCCTGGCCGGCCCGCCCGGCGACGATCCCGCGCTGCGCGCCCGCCTCCTGACGACCCTGGCGATCGAACTCGAGGGCGAGCAGGACGACCGGGGCGCCGCGGCGGCCCGCGAGGCCGTCGGGATCGCCCGCGGGCTCGGCGACCCCGCCCTGCTGGCCGCCGCGCTCAACGGCGGCTACCTCAACGGCTACCGCTCCGCCGAGGGCCTGCACGACCGCCGCCGCATCGCCGCCGAACTGCTCGCCCTCGCCACCGAGCACGAGCTCCCCGGCTACCTCGTCCTCGCCCACCTGCAGTCCCAGCAGGCCGAGGTCGCCTCCCTCGACCTCGCCGCCGCCCGCCGCCACCTGGACGAGGGCCGCCGGCTCGCCGAGCAGTACGGCCTCCCGCTGCTGGCGATGATCGCCGACTGGTACGGCGGCCTCGCGCACACGTTCGGCGCCCGCTTCGAGGAGGCCGAACGGATCTACACGGCCGTCGGCGGCGCCATCGGCAGGACCGGCATCTGGAACAGCGAGCGCGGCATGATGCTCGTCGGCGCGTTCTGCCTGCGGTACGTCCAAGGGCGCGCGGGCGAACTGGCCGGCGAGACCGCCTGGCTGAGCGCGCAGTGGCCGCACGTCGCCGCGACCGCCGACATCCACGTCCTGGCGCTGGTGGCGGCCGGCCGCATCGACGAGGCCCGCCGCGCCGCCCCGGCCGACCCCGCGCCGGTCCGCCGCGACTACTTCTACGACCTGGTCATGGCGATCCGCGCCCGCCGCGCCATCGCGCTCGGCGACCGCGCCCTCGCCGCCGCGGCCTACGACGCGCTGCTCCCGTACGAGGGGCACATCACCGGCGGCGCCACCGCCGTCGCCACCATCGGCCCCGTGGCGCAGATCCTCGGCGACCTCGCCCGCTTCCTCGGCCGTCCGGCCGCGTCCGCCCACTACCGCAAGGCCGCCGAAGTGGCGGACCGCCTCGGCGCCCCGTTCTGGGCCGACCAGGCGCGGGACGCGCAGGCCCTGGCGGACGCTCCCGCCGTCTGACCCGGCCGCGCGCCCGGGCGATGGCCCGGCGACTCGGGCCGGTGGGCGACAATTGGGAGGTGGACACGCTGGGAGAGACGCAGGGCGGGGCCGCGCCCGAGGGGTACCGATCCGGGTTCGCCTGCTTCATCGGCCGGCCGAACGTGGGGAAGTCGACCCTGATGAACGCGCTGGTCGGCACCAAGGTGGCGATCACCAGCAGCCGGCCGCAGACGACCCGGCGGGCGATCCGCGGGATCGTGCACCGGCCGGACGCGCAGCTCGTCGTGGTCGACACCCCCGGCCTGCACAAGCCCCGCACGCTGCTGGGGGAGCGGCTGGACAGCCTCGTCCGCTCCACCCTCACCGAGGTGGACGCGATCGGGTTCTGCGTGCCCGCCGACCAGCCCGTCGGGCCCGGCGACAAGTACATCGCGCGGGAGCTGGCGGGGGTGAAGAAGACGCCGGTCGTGGCGATCGTCACCAAGACCGACCTGGCCGCGCCCGAGCAGGTCGCCGAGCAGCTGATGGCGGTGGGGCGGCTCGGCGAGTTCGCCGACATCGTGCCGTGCTCCGCCGAGAACGGCTTCCAGGTGGACCTCGTCGGCGACCTGCTGATCTCCCGGCTGCCCGAGGGGATGCCGCTGTACCCGGAGGGCGACCTCACCGACGAGCCCGAGCAGGTGCTCGTCGGCGAGCTGATCCGCGAGGCCGCGCTGGAGGGCGTCCGCGACGAGCTGCCGCACTCGATCGCGGTGGTGGTGGACGAGATGAACCCGCGCGAGGGCCGCGACGACCTGATCGACGTCTACGCGCACCTGTTCGTCGAGCGGTCCAGCCAGAAGGGCATCATCATCGGGCACAAGGGCGCCCGGCTGCGCGAGGTCGGTGCGGCGGCGCGCCGGCAGATCGAGGCGCTGCTCGGCACCAAGGTCTTCCTGGACCTGCGGGTCAGCGTGCTCAAGGACTGGCAGCGCGACCCGAAGCAGCTCCGCAGGCTCGGGTTCTACGACTGACCGGGGCGGGCGCTCAATCCTGCTCCGGCTGCGGGGTGGGCGGCGTCCCCCCGGAGGGCCGGTGATCGGGGCGGGCCTCCTCCGGGTGCCGGCCCCAGGCCTGCGCCTCCTCGGGCCACGCGGCGCCGGTCTCGGCCCACTGCGGCTGCCCCGCGTACTGCTGTTCCGCGTACGGGTAGCCCCCGTACTGCTGCTCGGCGTACTGCTGCTCGGCGTACTGCTGGTGTGGACGCGGCGCGCCGGCCTCCCTGGACCCGAGGCGTTCGGCGATGGGGCGGACGAGGCTGAACGCGGTCAGCAGCAGGCTCGCCGCGACCGCCAGGAACCAGCCGTACCGCAGGCTGACCTGGTAGGTGAGGTCGAGGCCGGTGTCCGGCATGCGGTCGGGCACGTCGCCGAGCCGCAGCACGAAGATCCCGCAGGTCAGCAGCGACAGCACGGCGGGGATCGCGGCGAGCGCGCCGATCCGCTGGTCGCGCGCGACCAGGTTCCAGAACGCCATCACGATCGCGACGACGGCCAGCACCGGGACGGCGAGGACGATGTTGTCGGCGTCGATGCCCGCCACGCTGCCCCGGTCGCGGACCAGCGAGCGCCCGAACAGGTCGAGGACGATCTGGGCGTGCGCCCACGGCAGGAACGCCGACACCACCAGCACGGCGGCGACCCCGATCATGGCGAAGTCCCAGCCCGCGCGGCGCGGCCCGGACGGCGCGGGCGGCACGGGCGGCGGGCCGTCCTCGGCGGGCACCGCCTCCGGCGGGTCCCCCTCGGGCGGCAGGAAGGACGGGCGCGGCCGCGCGCGGCCGGCGTCGGAACCCAGGTCACCGGTCATGGACCCAGCGTAAACGGCGCGGCCGGGTTCCCCGGGACGGCCACGGCGGCGGCGCCGGGTCGGTACTTTGGAGCGGAGTCCGTTTTGGGAGGGAGAGCCCCGGTGTTGCTCGTTTTCGGGCTGACGGTCGTCTTCCGCACGGTCGGCGAGGGCACGTTCCACTGCCCGCAGTGCGGCGGCGACCGTGCCTACCGGAGGCGGGCCGCGCGGCGCTGGTTCAGCCCGTTCTTCGTGCCGCTGGTCCCGCTGTGGCGGCTCGGGCACGCGGTGGAGTGCCGCACGTGCCGCGGCCGCTTCCCGGTGTCGGCGCTGCGCGCGCCGACCGCCCAGCAGATGGCGGCGGCGCTGCCGGCGGGCATGCGCGCCGCCGCGGCCCTGGTGCTGCGCTCGGGCGCCCCGGAGGACGAGGCGGCCCGCGCCCGCGCCGTCGAGACGGTCACCCGCTACGGGGAGCCGGACTACGACGACGACGCGGTCGACGCCGATCTCGTCGTGGCGCCGGTGTTCCTCGGCCAGGAGGTCGAGCAGGCGGGCGCCCACCTCGCCGTGGAGGCCAAGGAGTGGTTCCTGGCCGACGCCGTCCGCATCGCGCTGGCGGACGGCCCGCTGGACGAGGGCGAGCGGCAGGCGCTGCACGCCGTCGCCGAACTGCTCGGCATGTCCCGCGCGTACGCGCTGGGCGTGATCGTCACCACCGAGGGGGCGTCCCGCTGACATGGACCCCGCCGATCCGTCCGCCGGCACCGGAACCGCCCTGGTGCGGCCGCCGGGGCCGCGCCTCGCCGAGGGCATCGTGACCCACATCGGCCGCCGCCCGGTCGACACCGCGCTCGCCGCCCGCCAGCACGAGGCGTACGTCGCGGCGCTGCGGGCCTCGGGCCGGCGGGTCCGGGCGGTGCCGCCGGCCGACGACCATCCGGACGCGGTGTTCGTCGAGGACACCGTGGTGGTCTGCGGCGACCTGGCGGTGATCGGCAGGTCCGGGGAGACGCGGCGGCGGGGCGAGGCGTCCGGCGCTGAGCAGGCCGTGCGCGAGCTCGGGCTGCGGATCGAGCGGATCAAGGCGCCGGGAACCCTGGACGGCGGCGACGTGCTGTGCGTCGGCGACACCGTGTACGTGGGGCGCGGCGCGCGCACCAACGAGGAGGGCATCTGCCAGCTCGCGCACCTGCTGGGCGGGCGGCGCCTGGTGCCGGTCGACACCCGCGGCTGCCTGCACCTGAAGTCGGCGATGACGGCGCTGCCGGACGGCGGCCTGATCGGGGTGCCGGAGCTGGTGGACACCTCGGTGCTGCCGTTCATCCGGGTCGTCCCGGAGCCGGCGGGCGCGCACGTGGTGCTGCTCGGCCCCGACCACGTGCTGATGTCGGCGTCCGCGCCGCGCACCGCGGCGCAGTTCGCCGCCGACGGGCTGCGGGTGACGAGCGTCGACATCAGCGAGTTCGAGGCCCTGGAGGGCTGCGTGACCTGCCTGTCCGTCCTCGTCCCCTGAGGCGGCGGGAACGGGAATGCGCGGTGTGCCGCGGGCCGTTGGAAGAGACGGCGGAGGCCCCCTGTTGTCTCAGCATCCGGACGTTGGTTTCCGTAACCGAGACGTCGTCTGTTACGTTGGCGGACGTGTTGCGTGAGCTGCTCCTCCTTAGCGGCCGCAGCGGGGGCCTGTAAAAGGTCGGCTCCCTCGCTGCGGGACTTCGTTATGGACGTCGGCCGTGAGGTTCGAGCAGAGAGAGCACATCGGATGTATCCGCAACAGCAGCCTTCCGGAATGCCGTTCCAGCGCTACCGGGCGTTCACCCCCATCAAGCTGGCCGACCGCACCTGGCCCGGCAAGGTCATCACCGAGGCACCCCGCTGGTGCGCGGTCGACCTGCGGGACGGCAACCAGGCCCTGATCGACCCGATGGACGCCCACCGCAAGCTCCAGATGTTCGAGCTGCTGGTACGGATGGGCTACAAGGAAATCGAGGTCGGCTTCCCGGCGGCGAGCCAGACCGACTACGACTTCGTCCGGCAGATCATCGAAGAGGACCGGATCCCCGGCGACGTGGTGATCCAGGTGCTGACCCAGGCGCGGCCGGAGCTGATCGAGCGGACGTTCGAGGCGGTGCGCGGCGCCAAGCAGGCGATCGTCCACCTGTACAACTCGACCAGCACGCTGCAGCGCCGCGTCGTGTTCGGGCAGGACAAGGACGGCATCACCGCGATCGCGGTGGAGGGCGCCAAGCTGTGCGCCAAGCTCGCCGAGGACATGGGCGACACCCGGATCTACTTCGAGTACTCGCCGGAGTCGTTCACCGGCACCGAGCTGGAGTACGCCGTCGAGGTCTGCAACGCGGTCAACGACGTGTGGAAGCCCACCCCCGACAGGAAGGTCATCGTCAACCTGCCGGCGACCGTCGAGATGGCCACGCCGAACATCTACGCCGACCAGATCGAGTGGATGAACCGGAACCTGGCCTACCGCGACTCGGTCGTGCTGTCGCTGCACCCGCACAACGACCGCGGCACCGCCGTCGCCGCCGCCGAGCTCGGCTACATGGCCGGCGCCGACCGGATCGAGGGCTGCCTGTTCGGCAACGGCGAGCGCACCGGCAACGTGTGCCTGGTCACCCTGGGCCTGAACCTGTTCACCCAGGGCGTCGACCCGCAGATCGACTTCTCCGACATCGACGAGATCCGCCGGACGGTCGAGTACTGCAACCAGCTGCCCGTCCACGAGCGGCACCCCTACGGCGGCGACCTCGTCTACACCGCCTTCTCCGGCTCCCACCAGGACGCCATCAACAAGGGCTTCGACCACCTGAAGCGGGACGCCGAGGCCGCCGGGAAGCCGGTGGAGAAGTACACCTGGGAGGTCCCGTACCTGCCGATCGACCCGCACGACGTCGGCCGCACCTACGAGGCCGTCATCCGGGTCAACAGCCAGTCCGGCAAGGGCGGCGTCGCCTACATCATGAAGACCGAGCACGCGCTGGAGCTGCCGCGCCGGCTGCAGATCGAGTTCTCCCGCGTGGTGCAGGAGCACACCGACGACCAGGGCGGCGAGGTCACCCCCGAGCGGATGTGGGAGATCTTCGAAGCGGAGTTCCTCGGCAACGGGCCGCGCGTCGGGCTGCTGGCGCACCGCGCGACGTCCCGGGTGGACGAGAAGGACGTGCTCAGCTGCGACGTCCGGGTGGACGGCGAGATCCGCGAGATCGAGGGCGTTGGCAACGGCCCGGTGTCGGCGTTCGAGGACGCGCTCGCCGCCGTCGGCATCCGCGTGCGGGTGCTGGACTACGCCGAGCACGCGATGAGCGCGGGCGGCGACGCGCGCGCCGCCGCCTACGTGGAGTGCGACGTCAACGGCACGTCGGTGTGGGGCGTCGGCATCGACGGCAACATCGTCACCGCCTCCCTGAAGGCCATGCTCTCCGCGGTCAACCGCGTAGCGCGGGGCTAGTTAGCCCAGGGGGGCGACCCCCTGGAACCCCCGTCACTGTGTTGGCCCAGGGGGGCGACCCCCTGGAACCCCCGTCAACGGTCGACAGGCTGTTTCACGCTCCGCTGGCGCTCCGC
>NZ_BAAAMR010000069.1:0-48057 GCF_039529375.1 Actinomadura napierensis | reverse complement strand
GCGGCGCCCGAGCACCGCCCCCCCGGCCCGGCGGGCAGGCCCGCTCCGCTCGCTGCGCTCGCTCCGCGTGCCTGCCCGTGGCCTGTGGCTGAGGTCTGGCCCTCCGTTCCTGTGTTCAGCCGGCTCCCGCGTTCGGCCGCTTCGATGGATGCAAGGAACGCAAGCAGTTTGCAGAATTGCGTCGTATAGTTGCGGTATGACACGTCGACTGGCTGAGGTGGCCAAGAAGGTCGGGGTCAGCGAGGCCACCGTCAGCCGCGTGCTGAACGACAAGCCGGGCGTCTCCGACGCGACCCGCGCCGCCGTGCTGACGGCCCTGGACGTGCTGGGCTACGAGCGCCCGACGCAGTTGCGCGGCGAGCGGGCCCGGCTGGTCGGGCTGGTGCTGCCGGAGCTCGGCAACCCGATCTTCCCCGCGCTGGCCGAGGTCGTCGGCGGCGCGCTCGCGCAGCGCGGCTTCACGCCGGTGCTGTGCACCCTGACGCCGGGCGGCCTGTCGGAGGCCGACTACGTGGAGATGCTGCTGCAGCAGCAGGCGTCCGGAGTGATCTTCGCGGGCGGGCTGTACGCCGAGGCGGACGCCCCGCACGGGCACTACCACCGGCTGCTGGACGTGCGGCTGCCCGTGGTGCTGGTCAACGCGGCCAGCGAGAAGCTCAACTTCCCGCAGGTGTCCACCGACGACGCCGTCGCCGCCGAGCAGGCGTTCGCGCACCTGGTGTCGCTCGGGCACGAGCGCATCGGCGTGGTCCTCGGCCCCGAGGACCACGTGCCGTCCAGCCGCAAGCTCGCCGCCGTCCGCGCCGCCGCCGAGCGCGCCGGCCTGGAACTGCCCGGCGCGCGGGTGCGGCGGAGCATGTTCTCGCTGGAGGGCGGCCAGGCCGTCACCGGACGGCTGATCCGCGACGGCGTGACCGGCGTGATCTGCGCCAGCGACCCGCTCGCCCTCGGCGTCATCCGCGCGGTGCGGCGGCTCGGGATGGCGGTTCCGGACGACGTCTCCGTCGTCGGTTACGACGACTCGGCGTTCATGAACTGCGTGAATCCGCCGCTCACCACCGTCCGGCAGCCGATCGAGGCGATCGGCCGCGCCGCCGTGGCGCTGCTGGTGAGCCAGGTGGAGGGCGGCCCGGTCGCCGCTGAGGAGCTGCTCTACGAGCCGGAGCTGGTCGTCCGCGCGTCCACGGCACCGCACCGGAACCCGCGCGGCTGACGCCGCACACCCCGTACCGGACCGTCCGAAAGCCGCCCTCATGCAGGGCGGCTTTCGTCGTGCGGCACCGGCTTACGTCGAGGTCCGGGCCATGTTGTCGCCTTCTTGCGAATATTCATTCAGCTATTGCACTGTGATGTTGGTCTCTGTATGTTCCTCGCAATCGGCCGACCCAACGGCCCAGGAGGGAACCCCCATGAGATCCCGGATTCTCGCCACCGCGCTCGCCGCGGCCCTCGGCGCCACCGTCGCCGGCTGCGGCGGGGACGGCTCCGGTGGCAAGGACACCGCGCCCCTGGACGCCGGCACGAAGGTGTCGATCACGGTCGGCTGCATGCCGGCCAAGAGCCAGGCCGCGCAGCGCAGGGAGTGGCTCGAGGACGTCGCCGCGTTCGAGAAGCTGCACCCGAACATCACGATCGACGGCAAGGACGCCTTCCCCTGCATCGACCCGAACACCTTCCAGGCGAAGCTGGCGGGCGGGCAGATGGAGGACGTCTACTACGTCTACTTCACCGACGTGCGCGGCGTCATCGCCAACGGCCAGGCGGCCGACATCACCCCCTACGTCGGCCAGTCCAAGCAGTACCCGAGCGTCGACCCGGCGGTCGAGAAGGTCTTCAAGGACGGCGGCAAGGTCTACGGCCTGCCCCGGCAGAACTATTCGATGGGCTTGTTCTACAGCCGTCCGCTGTTCAAGAAGGCGGGCCTCGACCCCGACCGGCCGCCCACGACCTGGGCGGAGGTCCGCGAGGCCGCCAAGAAGATCAGCGCCCTCGGTGACGGCACCGTCGGCTACGCCGAGTTCAGCGCCAAGAACCAGGGCGGCTGGCACTTCACCACCTCCGTCTACAGCCAGGGCGGCGACATGGTGACCGCCGACGGCAAGAAGTCGGCGTTCAACGGCCCGCAGGGCAGGGCCGTCCTGCAGAACCTCAAGGACATGCGCTGGACCGACGACTCGATGGGCAGCAAGCAGCTGCTCGTCGACGCCGACGTGCAGCGGATGATGGCCGCCGGCAAGCTCGGCATGTACCTCGGCGCCCCCGACAACGCGACCGCGCTGGTCGACCAGTTCAAGGGCCGGTACGAGGACTACGGCATGGCGCCGATCCCCGGCTCCACCGGCACGCTGATGGGCGGCGACGGCTACCTGTTCAGCCCGAAGGCGTCCCCGGAGAAGATCAAGGCCGGGTTGATGTGGCTGGACTACGCCATGCTCACCCCCGGCCAGGGCCAGCTGAACTACGCGCGGGCCGCCAAGGACGGCCGTCCCGTCGGCATCCCGCAGCCGAAGCTGTTCGGCCAGAACGCGATGGGGGAGAAGGACCGGCAGCTGCGCGCGGACTCCGCGAACCTGCCCGTCGCGAACTTCAAGCCGTACGAGGACGCCTACGCCAAGGTCCCCGGGAAGCTGGAGCCGCCGCAGGCCCAGCAGCTCTACACGATTCTCGACTCGGTCGTCCAGGCCGTGCTGACCAGGCGTGACGCGAACATCGACCAGCTGCTCGCGGACGCGCAGAAGAAGGCCGACGCCGCGCTGGCGCGGTCGGGGAGCTGACGCCCGCCCCCGGGGCGCCGGCCCGCCGCGCCGGCGCCCCGGACCCGCCGCCCAACGCCCGGAGGCACCGATGACCACAGCGCGGACGCTCGTCCGCCCCGCCGCGCACGCGCGGCGGCACCCCACCCGCGCCCGGCGCGCCGTGAAGCGCAACCTGACCGCGTACGGGTTCCTGTGCGGGGCGCTGATCTGCTTCGCGTTCTTCTCCTGGTACCCGATCGTCCGCGAGGTGCTGCTCAGCTTCCAGAAGACCAACTTCGTCGGGGAGGCCCGCTGGGTCGGGCTCGACAACTTCCGCACCGTGCTCGCCGACCCCGGGTTCGTGGACGCGTGGGTCAACACGGCGGAGTTCACGCTGCTCGCGCTGGTCGTCGGGTACGTCGTCCCGTTCGCCATCGCCATCGTCCTGAACGAGCTGAAGCACGCCCGCGCCTACCTGCGGTTCGTGGTGTACCTGCCGGTGATGCTGCCGCCCGCCGTCGCGGTGCTGCTGTTCAAGTGGTTCTACGACCCCGGGCCGGGGCTGTTCAACCAGATGCTGCACGCCGTGCACCTGCCGGGGCTGAGCTGGCTCGACTCGACGAGCACCGCGCTGGTCTCGCTGGTGATCGTGTCGACGTGGATGAACCTCGGCAGCGGGACGCTGATCTACCTGGCCGCGCTGCAGACCATCCCCGGCGAGCTGTACGAGGCGGCGGAGCTGGACGGGGCCGGGCTGTTCCGCCGGATCCGCCACATCACCATCCCGCAGACCCGGCTCATCCTGCTGGTGATGCTGCTGCTGCAGATCATCGCGACGATGCAGGTGTTCATCGAGCCGTACCTGCTGACCGGCGGCGGCCCCGAGGGCTCGACCGTCACCGTGGCCTACCTGATGTACCAGTACGCGTTCAACTTCACCAATTTCGGCGGCGGCGGCGCGCTCGGCCTGATGCTGATGCTCGTCCTGATGGTGTTCTCCGCCATCTACCTGCGCGTCTCGCGCGAGGAGGCGAGGTAACCGATGGCGGAGACGCGCACCCTGGTCTCGCCGCACACGCTCGGCACCCGGCGCGGCAAGGCGGTCTACTGGACGACCCTCGTCTCGATCGTCGTCGTCTTCACGTTCGTGTTCGTGTTCCCGCTGTACTGGATGGTCACCGGCGCGATGAAGTCGCCGGACGAGCTCGCCGACGTCCCGCCGGACGTGTTCCCGCACCACCTCGACCTGTCCGGCTACCGGGAGGCATGGCGGCAGCTCGACCTCGGCCTGTACCTGCGCAACACGCTGGTCTACGCGGTCGGGGCCTGGCTGTTCACGATGGGCGTGGACGTCACCGCCGCGTACGCGCTGTCGAAGCTGCGGCCGATGTTCGGCCGGGCGGTGCTCGGGCTGATGCTGGCGACGCTGATGGTCCCGCCGATGGTGATCCTGCTGCCCGCCTACCTCACCGTGAAGGACCTGCCGCTCCTCCACCTCAACCTGCTGAACACGCCGTGGGCGATCTGGCTGCCGGCCGCCGCGAACGCCTTCAACATCTTCCTGCTCAAGCGGTTCTTCGACTCGATCCCCACCGAGCTGCTCCAGGCCGCCGAGGTGGACGGCGCCTCACCCGCGCGGATCCTGTGGTCGGTGGTCCTGCCGGTCTCGCGGCCCATCCTCGGCGTCGTGTCGATCTTCACGATCGTGAACGTGTGGCGCGACTTCGTCTGGCCGCTGCTGGTGCTGCCCGACTCGCACCGCAAGACGATCAGCGTGGCGATCTCGTCGCTGGCGGTGCAGGTGCCGCAGAACGTGCTGATCGGCTCGCTGGTGATCGCCAGCGTGCCCACCATCGTCGTCTTCTTCGTCTTCCAGCGGCACATCATGGCCGGTCTCACGGCGGGCGGCCTGAAGGGCTGACCCCGTCCCTGTCTTGACGGTCCCCTCTTTTAACGATCAAGGAGTGTTCGCATGCCCGAAGCATGGTGGCGTGGCGCGGTGATCTACCAGGTGTACCCGCGCAGCTTCGCCGACGGGAACGGCGACGGCGTCGGCGACCTCGCCGGCCTGCGCGACCGGCTGCCCTACCTCGCCGGGCTCGGCGTCGACGCGCTGTGGCTCAATCCGTGGTACCCGTCCCCGATGGCGGACGGCGGCTACGACGTCGCCGACTACCGCGACGTCGAGGCGGTGTTCGGGACGCTCGCCGAGGCCGAGGCGTTCATCGGCGCGGCGCACGGCGCGGGGCTGCGGATCATCCTGGACGTGGTGCCCAACCACGCCTCCGACCGGGCGGCCTGGTTCCAGGAGGCGCTGGCCGCCGGGCCGGGCTCGCCCGCACGGGAGCGCTTCTGGTTCCGCCCCGGACGCGGCGACGGGCCGCCCAACGACTGGCAGTCGATCTTCGGCGGGCCCGCCTGGACCCGCGTCCCGGACGGCGAGTGGTACCTGCACCTGTTCGCCCCCGAGCAGCCGGACTGGAACTGGAACAGCCCCGACGTCGTCCAGGAGTTCCACGACGTGCTGCGGTTCTGGTACGAGCGCGGCGTGGACGGCATCCGCATCGACTCGGCGGCGCTGCTGGTCAAGGACCCCGACGCCGAACCGGACGGCGGCGACCCCTACACCGACCGCGACGGCGTCCACGACATCTACCGGGGCTGGCGGAAGGTCACCGACGAGTACCCGGGCCGGATGCTGGTCGGCGAGGTGTGGCTGCCCGACCAGGAGCGCTTCGCCCGCTACCTGCGCCCCGACGAGATGCACACCGCGTTCAACTTCGACTTCCTGAACTGCGCGTTCGAGCCGCGCGCGCTGCGCGAGGTGATCGACACGACGCTCGCCACGCACGTCCCGCTCGGCGCGTCCCCGACCTGGGTGCTGTCGAACCACGACGTCGTCCGGCCCGTCACCCGCTACGGCCGCGCCGACACCTCGTTCGACCTGCAGGACCGCCGGCACGGCGCGCCCACCGACCGGGCCCTCGGGGTTCGCCGGGCACGGGCGGCGGCGCTGCTGGCGATGGCACTGCCCGGCGCCGTCTACATCTACCAGGGCGAGGAGCTCGGCCTCCCCGAGGTCGAGGACCTCCCCGACGACCTGCGCCAGGACCCGATCTGGAGTCGCTCGGGCCACACCGACCCCGGCCGCGACGGCTGCCGCGTCCCGCTGCCGTGGTCGGGCGGCCGGCCGCCGTTCGGGTTCGGCGGCGACCCCTGGCTGCCGCAACCCGCCGACTGGAAGGACCTGACCGTCGAGGCGCAGGAACCCGACCCCGGCTCGATGCTCAACCTCTACCGGAAGGCCCTGGAACTGCGCCGCGAACACCTGGGCGACGGCGCCCTCACCTGGCTCCCGTCCTCGGACGCCGTCCTCTCCTTCACCCGCGACTCCGGGCTGACCTGCACGGTCAACCTCGGCGCCGAGCCGGTGCCGGTCACCGGCGAGGTGCTGCTGGCGAGCGGGCCGCTGCCGGACGGCCTGCTGCCGCCCGACACCGCCGTCTGGCTGCGCTGAGCCGTCGCGGACGCGCCGGTCCGCCCCGCGAACTTCTGCCGCTCCTCCCAGGCAGGTGTCCCACCCCCGCATTCACCGAACAGGGAGCAGAACCGCGATGAGACAGAAGTCCCTCCGCACGCTGGTGGCGGCCGCCCTGGCCACCGTGCTGGCCGCCGCCGTGCTCACGGGCCCGGCGGCGGCGCCCCCCCCCCCGCCCCCGCCCGCCGCCGCGGCCGAGACGAACCTGGCGGCGGGCAAGACCGTGTCCGCCAGCAGTTCCAACGGCCGGTACACCCCCGCCAACGTCAACGACGGCGACCCGGCCAGCTACTGGGAGAGCGCCAACAACGCCTTTCCGCAGTGGATCCAGGTCGACCTCGGCGCGTCCGTCGACACGAACAAGGTCGTCCTGAAGCTCCCGGCCGCCAACTGGGGCGCCCGCACCCAGACGCTCTCCGTGCAGGGCAGCACGGACGGGACGGCCTACACCGATCTCGCCGGCTCCGCCGGGCGGACCTTCGACCCCGCCGCGAACAACACGGTGACGCTGACCTACGCCGCCAAGCTCACCCGCTACCTGCGCGTCCGCATCACCGCCAACACCGGCTGGCCCGCCGGGCAGCTGTCGGAACTGGAGATCTACGGGCCCTCCACCGGCGACCAGACCCCGCCGACCGCGCCGTCCGGGCTGGCGTACACCGAGCCGTCCGCCGGGAAGATCAAGCTGACCTGGAGTGCCGCGTCCGACGCCGTCGGCGTCACGGGATACGACGTCTACGCCAACGGCGAGAAGCGCGCGAGCGTCGCCGGGAACGTCCTCACCTACACCGACGACCAGCCGGCGACGGCGACCGTCTCCTACTTCGTGCGGGCGCGGGACGCGGCGGGCAATGTCTCGCCCGACAGCAACGTGGTGACCCGGCAGGGCCAGGGCGGCGGCACCAACCTCGCCGCGGGCAAGCCGATCACCGCGTCCTCGCACGCCTACTCGTTCGCTGAGGGCAACGCCAACGACAACGACGTCGCCACGTACTGGGAGTCAGGCTCCGGCGCCTACCCGGCGACGCTCACCGTCGACCTCGGCGCGAAGGCCGACCTTACCTTCGTCGTGGTGAAGCTGAACCCCGATGCGGCCTGGGCCGCCCGCACCCAGACGATCGAGGTGCTCGGACGCGGCGGCCACACGGGCTCGTTCAGCACCATCAAGCCGTCCGCGAAATACGCCTTCGACCCCGCCACCGGGAACACCGTGACGATCCCGGTCACCGCGACGGCCGCCGAGGTACGGCTGGCGTTCACCGCCAACTCCGGCGCGCCGGGCGGCCAGGCCGCCGAGTTCCAGGTCATCGGCACCCCGGCGCCCGCCCCGGACCTGACCGTCACGAACCTGTCCTGGGACCCCGCCGCCCCGGATGAGACCAACGACGTCACGCTCCACGCGACCGTGAAGAACATCGGGACGGGCACCGCCGGCCCGAGCTCGCTCGACTTCCTGGTCGGTGGAACCGAGGCCGCGTCCGCGCAGGTCGGAGAGCTGGCGGCCGGCGCGTCCACCACCGTGTCCGCCTCGATCGGGACGCACGACGCCGGCGGCTACACGATCGCCGCCACGGCCGACGCCGCCGACGACGAGGTCGAGCTGAACGAGACCAACAACACCGCGAGCACCACGCTGAAGATCGCGCCGGTGTTGAGCTCCGACCTGGTGGCGCAGGCCGTCACCTGGAGCCCGGGCAACCCGCAGGCCGGCGACGCCGTCAGGTTCTCGGCGACGTTGCGCAACGCCGGCACCCAGGCCACCGCAGGCGGCTCCCACGGCATCACGCTGACGATCCTGGACGGCGACACGGCGGTGAAGACGCTCACCGGCTCCTTCAGCGGCTCGCTCGCGCCCGGCGCCGCAGGCGCGCCCGTCGACCTCGGCACCTGGGCGGCGGCGAACGGCCGGTACACGATCAGGACCGCGATCGAGGACGACGCCAACGAGGTGCCGGTCAAGCGCGAGAACAACACCTCCGCGCAGGCCCTCTTCGTCGGGCGCGGCGCGCACCTGCCGTTCGACACGTACGAGGCCGAGGACGGCGTGCTCGGCGGCGGCGCCGCCATCACCGGCCCCAACCGCAAGATCGGCGACCTCGCCGGTGAGGCGTCCGGCCGCCGCGCGGTGACGCTGAACTCCACCGGAAGCAGCGTCGAGTTCACCACCAAGGCGCCCACCAACACCCTCGTGACCCGGTACTCCATCCCGGACGCCGCGGGCGGCGGCGGCATCGACTCCACGCTCGACATCTACGTCGACGGGACGTTCCTCAAGACCATCGACCTCACGTCCCGGTACACCTGGGTGTACGGGAACGAGGCGAGCCCAAGCGACTCGCCCGGTGCCGGGCCGCCCCGCCACATCTACGACGAGGCGAACCTGATGCTCGGCCGGACGCTCCCGGCCGGCAGCAAGATCAAGCTGCAGAAGGACGCCGCCAACACCACCACCTACGCCATCGACTTCGTCAACACCGAGCTGGCCGCGGCCAAGCCGAACCCCGACCCGGGCAAGTACGCCGAGCCCGCCGGATTCACCCACCAGGACGTCCAGAACGCCCTGGACAAGGTACGGCAGGACTCGTCCCTCGTCGGCGTCTACCTGCCGCCGGGCACCTACGACACCGCGCAGAAGTTCCAGGTCTACGGAAAGGCCGTCAAGGTCGTCGGAGCGGGCCCGTGGTTCACCCGCTTCCGCACCCCGCCGAACCAGCAGAACACCGACGCCGGATTCCGCGCGGACGCGACCGCCGACGGCTCGACGTTCTCCGGATTCGGGTTCTTCGGCAACTACACGTCCCGCATCGACGGCCCGGGAAAGGTGTTCGACTTCTCGAACGTCAGCGACATGACGATCGACGACGTCTGGGCCGAGCACGTCGTCTGCCTTTTCTGGGGGACGAACGTCGACCATTCCACGATCGAGAACTCGCGGATCCGCGACACGTGGGCGGACGGCATCAACCTCACCAACGGCAGCTCCGGAAACCACGTCACGAACGTCGAGACCCGCACCACCGGCGACGACAGCTTCGCGCTGTTCCCCGCCACCGACAACCACAACGAGCAGGAGACCGGCAACGTCTTCGAGGACCTCACTTCACTGCTGACCTGGCGCGCCGCAGGACTCGCGGTCTACGGAGGCGGCGGCAACGCCTTCCGCAACATCCACATCGCCGACACGCTCGTCTACTCCGGAATCACGGTCGGGACGCTGCAGTTCGGCGGCATTCCGGCCCTCGGCTTCGAGTCGACCCCGCAGACGACCTTCGAGAACATCTCGCTGATACGGGCCGGCGGCCACTTCTGGGGCAACCAGACCTTCCCCGCCCTCTGGCTGTACTCGGGGGAGTTCCCCTTCCAGGGCATCCGCATCAACGACGTCGACATCGTCGACCCGACCTACTCGGGAATCATGTTCCAGACCAAGTACTCCGGAGGGCAGCCGCTCAAGCCGATCGCCGACACGGTCCTCACGGACGTCACCGTCTCCGGCGCCCGCAAGAGCGGTGACGAGTTCGACGCCAAGTCCGGATTCGGGATCTGGGTCAACGAGATGCCCGAACCCGGTCAGGGCCCGGCGGTCGGCTCGGCCACCTTCAACCACCTGACCCTGCACGACAACGCCGAGGACATCCGCAACACCACGACCACGTTCACCATCACCAGGAACCCCTGACCCGGGGGACCGGGAGCGCGGGTGTTGGGAGGCACCCGCGTTCCCGCGTGCCCGCCCCGCCCCCGGCGGCGAGGCCGGGGGCAGGGTGCGGGGTCACCGGGCGCGGCCGAGGACGTGGTGGACGAGCTCGCGGAGCGGGCCGTTCAGCTGGGCCTCGCCGACCGTGGCGTGCCGGCCGTCGATGTCGATGTCGTACACGAACTGGTCGGGGATCCGGCCGGGCGGCGGCACCGCCGCCAGGTCGACCCGGCCGACCAGCCGCGCCAGCATCGGATCGGTCGCACTGTCGGCCTCGCCCCGCCGCCGGATCCCGGCGAACCCTCCGCTGCGGACGACTGTCACCTTCACCGCACCGTCACCGTCCCGCACTGTCACCGTCTCGCACGGTCCCCCCGGCCGCGCCGTCGCTTCGGCCTGCCTCACTGTGTGACGCCTACCCCTTTCCAGGCGTTGCTCACCGCGGTGGTCTCGGCGGCGTCGGCGCCGTAGAGGCCGGTTGCGGTCTGGACGGTCGCGGCGGCGAAGCCCGCGAAGTCGACGGCGCTCGCCAGCGACCCTCCGGTGAGGGTCTCGTACCAGACGCGCCCGGCCTTCTCCCAGGCGTTCCCGCCGATCGCGGTGGCGGCGAGGTAGAAGGCGCGGTTCGGGATGCCCGAATTGATGTGGACGCCGCCGTTGTCCTCGTAGGTGTGGACGTAGCCGCTCATGTCGGCGGGCTGCGGGTCCTTGCCGAGCTGCGGGTCGTCGTAGGCGGTGCCGGGCTCCTTCATCGAGCGCAGCGCGACGCCGTGCACGCCGGACGCGAGCAGGCCCTGGCCGATGAGCCAGTCGGCCTGGTCGGCGGTCTGGCCGAGGTGCATCTGCTTGATCAGCGAGCCGAACACGTCGGAGACCGACTCGTTGAGCGCCCCGGACTGGCCCGAGTAGTCGAGGTTGGCGGTGTACTGCGTGACGCCGTGCGTCAGCTCGTGGCCGGTGACGTCGAGCGGGCCGGTGAAGTCGGTGAAGATCGTCCCGTCCCCGTCGCCGTACACCATCTGCTCGCCGTTCCAGAAGGCGTTGTCGTACCGCTCGCCGTAGTGGATCGTCGAGATCATCTTCAGGCCGGCGCCGTCGATCGAGTCGCGCCCGTAGGCGGTCTGGTAGAAGGCGAAGGTGGCGCCCAGCCAGTCGTAGGCCTGGTCGCAGGAGGTGTCGCCGGTGGCGGCGGCGCCCTCGGCGCGGACGGTCGTGCCGGGGAGTTCCTCCTTGTGCCCGGCGTCGGCGATCATCCGGTTCGGGGCGGTGGCGGCGGACGGGGCGGGGGCGGAGGGGGAGGCGAGCCGGCGTTCGGTGGCGTGGGCGGAGGTGAGGGCCAGCGTACGGCGGGCCCGGTCGCGCATCGCGGGGTCGGTGGCGTCCCGTGCGATGCGTTCCAGCATGTGCGGCGGCACGATGTGGCATCTCATGCCCCAACGCTGCCAGGTCGCCGTGGCGGCGGCCATATCTTTCGCCGTCACCGCACGGCCGAAACCGGTCACGAAGCGTGACCGGATCCGGGACGCGCGGTGCGGGTGGGAGACTTGTGAAGATCCTGCGGAGATGCCGGGCGGCGCGACGAGGCACCCGGGCGTGTGCGCGAGAATGAACGGGTGACCCTCTACCGCGACGAAGGCATCGTCCTGCGCACCCAGAAGCTGGGCGAGGCCGACCGCATCGTGACGGTGCTGACCCGGCGCAGCGGCCGGATCCGCGCCGCGGCCAAGGGGGTGCGCAAGACCAGGTCCCGCTTCGGCGCGCGGCTGGAGCCGTTCACGCACGTCGACCTGCAGCTGTACGAGCGCCGCTCGCTCGACCTGATCACCCAGGCCGAGACGCTGCGGCCGTACGGCGAGGCGCTGGTGAGCGACTACCCCCGCTACACGGCGGGGACGGCGATGCTGGAGACCGCGGACAAGCTGGCCGGCGAGGAGGGCGAGCCCGCGCTGCGGCAGTTCCTGCTGCTGGTCGGCGGGCTGCGCACGCTCGCCGAGCGCGGCCACGACCCGCGGCTGGTGCTGGACGCCTTCCTGCTGCGCTCGCTGTCGGTCGCCGGGTGGGCCCCGGCGCTGGACGAGTGCTGCCGGTGCGGCACCCGCGGCGGGCTGCGCGGGTTCGCCATCGCGGCGGGCGGCGCGATCTGCGCGAACTGCCGGCAGCCCGGTGCCGCGACGCCGGCGCCGCCGACGTTCGCGCTGATGCTGGCGCTGCTGCGCGGCGACTGGGAGTACGCCGACGCCAGCGAGCCCCGCCACCGGGTGGAGAGCAGCGGCCTCGTCGCCGCCTACCTGCAGTGGCATCTGGAACACGGGATCCGCTCGCTGCGGCACGTCGAGCGCGAGGACCGGGCGGACCGCGCCGACCGCGACTTCACGGCCGCCGGCGACGACACCAACAGGGAGAGAGTGTGAGAAGGGCCGTATCGCCCCCGGAACCGCATCGGAACGGCGCGACGCCGCCGCCGATCCCCGCGGACCTGGTGCCCCGGCACGTCGCCATCGTCATGGACGGCAACGGCCGCTGGGCCAAGGAGCGCGGGCTGCCGCGCACCGAGGGGCACAAGCGCGGCGAGGACTCGCTCTTCGACGTGATCATGGGCGCGATCGAGCTGGGCGTGCCGTACCTGTCGGCGTACGCCTTCTCCACCGAGAACTGGAAGCGCTCGCCGGACGAGGTCCGCTTCCTCATGGGCTTCAACCGGGACGTGATCCGCCGCCGCCGCGACCAGCTGCACTCGATGGGGGTGCGGGTGCGCTGGGCGGGCCGCCGCCCGCGGCTGTGGCGCAGCGTCGTCAAGGAGCTGGAGACGGCCGAGGAGATGACGCGCGAGAACGACGTGCTCACCCTGCAGTTCTGCGTGAACTACGGCGGCCGTGCCGAGATCGCGGACGCCGCGGCGGCGATCGCCCGGGACGTGCGCGCCGGCCGGCTCAACCCCGACAAGATCAACGAGAAGGTGTTCGCCCGGTACCTCGACGAGCCGGGCATCCCGGACGTGGACCTGTTCCTGCGCTCGTCGGGGGAGCAGCGCACGTCCAACTTCCTGCTGTGGCAGTCGGCGTACGCGGAGATGGTCTTCCTCGACA
The DNA here is from genome assembly GCF_039529375.1 of Actinomadura napierensis. NCBI lineage: Bacteria > Bacillati > Actinomycetota > Actinomycetes > Streptosporangiales > Thermomonosporaceae > Actinomadura > Actinomadura napierensis. Next base: position 35,001 of record NZ_BAAAMR010000069.1, on the reverse strand, counting down.
CGCTGTGGCCGGACTTCGACCGCCGGCACCTGTGGCACGCGTGCGAGGTGTACGCCTCCCGCGACCGCCGGTACGGCGGCGCGCTCCCCAACCCGGTGGAGCCCACCGCCGCGACCGGCTGACGCGGGCCCGGCTCAGACGAGCGCGGCGTCCAGGGTGATCTTGGTGCCGGTGAGGGCCTGGCTGACCGGGCAGTTCGCCTTGGCGTCCTGCGCGGCCTTCTCGAAGGCGTCCGCGGACAGCCCGGGCACGCTCGCCCGGACGGTCAGGTGGATGCCGGTGATGCCCTCGCCGGGCTGGAAGGTGACCTCCGCCTTGGTGTCCACCTTCTCCGGCGGGTTCCCGGCGCCGGCCAGGCCGTGCGACAGGGCCATCGAGTAGCAGGTGGAGTGGGCGGCGGCGATCAGTTCCTCAGGGCTGGTCCGGCCGTTCGGCTCCTCGCTGCGGGAAGCCCACGTCACGTCGAAGGTGCCGACCTTGGACGAGTCGAGCGAGACATTGCCCTGACCGCTGAGCAGCGGCCCTTCCCAATGCGCGTTTGCGGTGCGTGTCGTAGCCATGCCCCGATTCTCCCCCACACCGGCCGCGGTGGACGCGGAAGCCCCCGCATCGCGCGACGATGCGGAGGGATTCCACGAGATGCCTAGTTCACGTTGACGGCCGACCAGCCGGCGGCGACGGCGTTGTACTGGGTCCTGTTGGCGCCGTACAGGTCCTTGGCCGTGGCGTCAGCCGGATCGGGGCCGGCAGTCCGGGCAGGTGCCGAAGACCTCGACGGTGTGCGTGATGTCGGCGAAGCCGTGCTCGGCGGCGATCGCGTCGGCCCAGCGCTCCACGGCCGGGCCCTCCACCTCGACCGTCCGGCCGCAGGCGCGGCAGACCAGGTGGTGGTGGTGCTCCTCGGTCCGGCAGGCGCGGTACACCGCCTCGCCCTCGTCGGTGCGCAGCACGTCGACCTCGCCGGAGTCGCTGAGCGCCTGCAGCGCCCGGTACACCGTCGTCAGGCCGATCTTGGAGCCGTCCGCGCGGAGGTCGGCGAAGATGTCCTGGGCGCTGCGGAAGCCCTCGCAGCCGGCCAGCACCTGCCGCACCGCGTCCTGGCGGGCCGTCGTCATCCCCTGATCACCTCCGCCTCGGCGTCCACCCGCAGCCGCTCGCCCGGCCCCGGGCCCGGGACGGCGTCCCCGGCGGGAAGGGCCCTCGCGCGCCTGCGCCGCACCACGGTCCCCCCGGCGGCCGCCACCGCGAAGAGCGCGAGCGCCAGCAGCACGATCGAGGGTCCCGGGGGAAGATCGTACTCGAAGGAGCCGGCGAGCCCCGACACGGCCGACAGTACACCGACCCCCATCGCCAGCAGCATCGTGCTCCGGAACCCCCGGGTGACCTGCTGCGCCGCCGCCACCGGCACGATCATCAGCGCGCTGACCAGCAGCAGCCCGATCGCCCGCATCGCGATCACCACGGTCACCGCGGCGGTCACCGCGATCAGCACGCTGAGGAACCGGACGGGCAGCCCCGCCGCCCGCGCCACCTCCTCGTCCTGGCACAGCAGGAACAGCTCCCGGCCGAACACCGCGACGATCCCGAGCACGACGAGCGCGAGCGCCGCGACCACGTACAGGTCGGACGCCGAGACGCTGCTGATCGACCCGAACAGGTACGACTGCAGGCTCGTCCCGCCGCCCTGGACGTTGGTGAGGATCACGCCGCCGGCCAGCCCGCCGTAGAACAGCAGCGCCAGCGCCACGTCGGCGCCGCTGCGGCTGCGCGCGCGCAGCACCTCGATCGCCACCGCGCCGAGCACCGCCACCACCAGCGCGCCCAGGACGGGGGAGGAGCCGGTCAGCAGCCCGAGCCCGATGCCGGTCAGCGCGATGTGCCCGACGCCGTCGCCGAGCAGCGACAGCCGCCGCTGCACGATGAACGTCCCCACCGCCGGGGCCGTCAGCCCGATCAGCACCGCCATCACCAGCGCGATGCGCATGAAGTCGAACTGCAGCATCTCCGTCACGTCGCGCTCCCCCTCGTGCCGCCGCCCACCGTGTCGTTCGATGCGTCGCTCGCCGTCTCGCGGACGATGCGGCCGTACTCCAGTTCGACGGTGCGGGTGATGAGCGGCTCCATCGGGCCCAGCTCGTGCGCCACCAGCACCACCGTCCGGCCCGCCTCGGCCAGCCCGCGCAGCGTCGCCGCGAGCGCCGCCTGGCTCCCCGCGTCCACGCCCGCGGTCGGCTCGTCCATCACGAACACGTCCGGCTCGCCCGCCAGCGCGCGGGCGATCAGCACCCGCTGCTGCTGCCCGCCGGACAGCAGGTGCGCCGAGTCCCGGGCGCGGCCGGTGAGGCCGACGGCCTCCAGCGCGCGGTCGACGGCGGCGCGGTCGGCGGCCCGGTCGGTGAACAGGACGGGCCGCCAGCGCGACCGCCGCGCGACCCGTCCGGACGAAACGATCTCCCGGACGGTCGACGGGACGCCGCCGCCCATCGGCAGCCGCTGCGGGACGTACCCGATGCGCTGCCAGCCGCGGAACCGGGCGGGCGGCTCGCCGTAGATCTCGGTCCGGCCGGCGGCCAGCGGGACCAGCCCGAGCAGCGCCTTGACCAGCGTGGACTTGCCCGCGCCGTTCGGCCCCATGACCGCCAGCACGTCGCCGGCCGCGACCCGCAGGTCGACGCCGGACAGCACCTCGCGGCCGTCCCGCCGGACCACGCCGCCGGTCATCCGGAACGGCGGAGCCGCCCCGTCGCCGGCGGTCATGCGGGCCTCTTCGCCGGTCATGAGCACCCCAGGGCGGGACGCAGCGTCCGCAGGTTCCGGTCCATGACGGTCAGGTAGTCGTCGGACGAGCCCGGCCCGACGCCCTCGACCGGGTCGAGCACGGCGGTCCGCACGCCCGCCTCGCGGGCCAGGGAGTCGGCGACCTTCGAGCTGACGAGCCGCTCGGTGAAGATCGTCGTGGCGCCGGCCGCGCGGACCTCGCGGGTCAGCCCGGCGAGCCGCTTCGGCGAGGGCTCCATGGAGGGGTCGATGCCCGCGATCGACACCTGGCGCAGGCCGTACCGCTGGGCGAGGTAGCCGAAGGCGGCGTGCGCGGTGACGATGTCGCGGCGGGCGCAGTTCTCCAGGCCGTCGCGGAACCGCCGGTCGAGGCCGGTGAGCTGCACGGCGACGGTCTGGGCGCGCTGCTTGTAGGCGGCGGCGTGCGCGGTGTCGGCCTTGGCGAGCCGGTCGCCGAGGGCGGTGGCGATGGTGGCCATCCGGACGGGGTCAAGCCAGACGTGCGGGTCGTAGCCGACGTCGGCGTGGCCACGGTCGCCGTCGTGCTCCTCGATCTCGCTCTCGTCGTCGGACGGCGGCGGCAGCGTCCTCACCAGGCCGGCGGCGTCCAGCGACCTGCCCTTGGCGTGCTTGCCGACGGCGTCGTCCACGGCGGGCTGCACGCCCTTGACGTAGACGGCGAGGTCGGCCTTCTCGACCTGCGCGACCTGCCGGGCCGTCAGCTCCAGGTCGTGCGGCTCGGCGCCGGGCCTGGTCAGCGTCCGGACGTACACGTCGCCGCCGCCGACCCGCTCGGCGAGCCAGGCGGCGGGGTAGAAGGACGCGACCACGGACGTCCTGCCCGGCGGGACGTCCGCGACGGCGCTGCCGCAGCCCGCCAGCGCGGCGCCGAGCCCGGCGGCGGCGAGGGCCGCGGCGGGAACGGACGCCGGAACGGCGCGGAGCGGGTTGCGGGGTCGGAGCACCTCACGATTATGGACGAAGATGAAAACGGTTGTCAAAACCGCCCAATGCCCCGTCCCAGGGCGAACCCGACGAGCACCACCAAAGCCACGACGCGCAGGATCCTTCCCTGCGCCTCCAGCTCCGGCCAGTTCAGGAACGCGAACCAGGCCAGCGCCGCCGCCAGCACCAGCACCCCGGCCGCCGCCACCCAGCCCGTCCCCGCCATGCCGATCACCAGCAGCGCGAACACCGCGACGAGCAGCACCCAGCGCGGCAGCCGGTGCAGGAACACCACCGGCGCCGCGCTCCACCGCTCGACCGCCGCCCGCACGCCGCCCGCCGGCCGGTCATGTCCGCTCCGTGTCTCCACGGGCCCAACGTACTGCGAGGATGGGCGGATGATCGCGATAACCCGGTACCGCGTGCCCGCGGCGGACGCCGACGGCTTCGCCGAACGCATGTCCGCGGTGCTGGCGGCGCTGTCGCGCAGCCCCGGATTCCGGTCGGGCCGGCTCGCCAGGACCGTCGACGAACCCGGACTGTGGGCGGTGGTCACCGAGTGGGACGGCGCCGGCCACTACCGCCGCGCGCTCGGCGCCTACGAGGTGCGGATGGAGTTCATGCCGCTGGCCGCGCTGGCCGTGGACGAGCCCGGCGCCTACGAGATCGTCACCGCCCTCCCGCGCTGACCCGCCGCAGGTCAACGGACCGGGCAATACCGGGGCAAGAAGCGGCCGGGCCCGGTTTCGGCGCCGCCTTTCAAGGTCATCTTTGCCGGGTCACGATCATGCCGCCGGGCCGTGCGGCCACCGCCCCGCCCGGCGTAGCTCGGGGGAGAAGTGATGCGCCGTGTCGTCTCGCAGACCGCTGTCGTCCTGCTCAGCTCGGCCACCGGGACGGCCGTCGTCGCGTGCCTCGGCACCCTCAACGCGGCGGCCCCCGCGCGGCCCGCGGCCCACGCGGCCGCCGCGCTGCCCGACGGCGCGCCCGGCCGGGCGGCGGGCGACGCCAAGCCCCGCTCGGTCACCTACCGCGGCGTGCGCGTCCCCGTCCCGGCGGGCTGGCGGGTGATCAGCCTCGACCTGGACCCGTCCGCCTGCGTCCGCTACGACCTGCACGCCGTCTACCTGGGACGTCCCGGGCCGCAGCCGGAATGCCCGGCCCGCGTCGTCGGCCGCACCGAGGCCGTGCACGTCCAGCCGCTGCGCGGCGCGGCGGCGTCCCGGACGGTCGTGCACGGCGACAAGCTCGGCTCGTTCACCGTCCGGCCCACGATCGGGCACGAGACCAGCCTGGCCCTGCCCGAGGCCGGCGTCAGCATCACCGGTGTGTACGGGACGGACCCGGTGGAGCTGCAGCGGGTCCTGCGCGGCACCCGACTGACCACGAAGCGGACCGGTGGGACCGGGAAGCCCCATGCACACGGGAAGCCTCCTGCCCCCGCGAAGCCTCCCGCCCCGGCGAAGCCCCATGCCTCAGCGAAGCCCGCCGCGCCCGGGAAGCCTGCCAAGCCAGGGAAGCCCGCCGCGTCGGCCGAGCCGGGCGCGCCGACGTCGACGCCGGCCGTCCGCCGCAGCGCCGGGGCGGAGCTGCCGGAGCGGCTGGACTACGCGTCCGGCAAGGGCTTCGACACCTGCACGGCGCCGGCGATCTCCACGATGAAGGCGTGGCGATCGGCCTACAAGGTCACCAACATCTACATCGGCGGCGCCGCGCGGGGGTGCGCGCAGCCGAACCTCACCGCAGCGTGGGTGAAGAAGGTCCACAAGATGGGGTACCGCATCCTGCCCACGTACGTCGGCCTGCAGCCGCCGTGCGGCACCCGCCCGCAGAAGTTCACCAGGAAGAACGCCGCGTCCCAGGGCAAAAGGACCGGGGCGGACGCCGTGGCCCGCGCCAAGGCGCTCGGCATCCCGGACGACAAGCCCATCTACCTCGACCTCGAGGCCTACAACAGCAACAACGCCACCTGCAAGGCCGCCGTGATGCGCTTCGTCGGCGCCTGGGTGAAGACGGTCGCGAAGAAGCACTACAAGCCCTGCCTCTACGGCAACGCGAGCTCGGGGATACGCGACGTGGGAGCGGCCGCCGGGATCGCCAAGCCCGTCGGCATCTGGTTCGCCAACTGGGACCGCAAGGCCCGCGTGTACGGCGACAGGTACCTGCCGGACCGCTGGTGGCCGCCGCACCGCCGCATCAAGCAGTACCGGGGCGCCCACAAGGAACGGCACGGCGGCGTCACCCTGAACATCGACAGCAGCCTCGCCGACGGCCGCGCCTACTGATCCGGGCCGACCACGACCGGCCCCGCGGCGCGGCCTCGCGGCAGGCCCCGTGGCGCGGCCTCGCGACCGGCCCGCGGCGCGGCACGCCCGGCACGACGGGCGCGCCGCGCCGGTGCCGTCCGGTGACCCCGCCGGGTGCCCTAAGCTGGGGAATGCTCTGAGGCGCCGGGGAGACCGCGCCTCACGGCTCTTTCACAGCGCACCATCACCGGGGATCACCATCGCCGCCGTCCCGCCGTTCCGCGGCGGCCGGGGCGTTCGCACTGACCCGCCGACCGCCAGCCGGATGGAGAGAAGACTCATGGCACGCCGTTCCGATGTGCTGGACACGATCGTCAACCTCGCCAAGCGGCGGGGCCTGGTCTACCCGTCGAGCGAGATCTACGGCGGGCTCCGCGCCTCCTGGGACTACGGGCCGCTCGGGGTCGAGCTGAAGAACAACGTCAAGCGCCAGTGGTGGAAGTCCATGGTGCAGGGCCGCGACGACGTCGTCGGCCTGGACTCGTGCGTCATCCTGGCGCGCGAGGTCTGGGAGGCCAGCGGCCACGTCCAGGCGTTCGTCGACCCGCTCACCGAGTGCCAGTCCTGCCACAAGCGCTTTCGGGCCGACCACCTGGAGGAGGCCTACGAGGAGAAGCACGGCCGGGCGCCCGCGAACGGGCTCGCCGACATCACCTGCCCCAACTGCGGGGTGAAGGGCTCCTTCACCGAGCCGAAGATGTTCAACGGCCTGCTCAAGACCTACCTCGGCCCCGTCGAGGACGAGTCGGGCCTGGCGTACCTGCGCCCGGAGACCGCGCAGGGCATCTTCATCAACTACCTGAACGTCCAGCAGTCCGCGCGCCGCAAGGTGCCGTTCGGCATCGGGCAGATCGGCAAGTCGTTCCGCAACGAGATCACGCCGGGCAACTTCATCTTCCGGACGCGCGAGTTCGAGCAGATGGAGATGGAGTTCTTCGTCAAGCCGGGCAGCGACGAGGAATGGCACCAGTACTGGATCGACGAGCGCCTGCAGTGGTACGTCGACCTCGGCATCCGCAAGGACAACCTGCGGCTGTACGAGCACCCGGCCGAGAAGCTGTCGCACTACTCCAAGCGCACCGTCGACGTGGAGTACAAGTTCGACTTCGTCGGCAGCGAGTGGGGCGAGCTGGAGGGCGTCGCCAACCGCACCGACTACGACCTGTCGACGCACTCCAAGGCGTCCGGCACGGACCTGTCGTTCTTCGACCAGGAGTCCGGCGACCGGTTCACCCCGTACGTGATCGAGCCCGCGGCGGGCGTCGACCGCTGCACGCTCACCTTCATGATGGACGCCTACGCCGAGGACGAGGCGCCCAACGCCAAGGGCAAGCTGGAGAAGCGGACCGTGATGCGGCTCGACCGGCGGCTCGCCCCGGTCAAGGTCGCGGTGCTGCCGCTGTCGCGCAACGCGGACCTGTCGCCGAAGGCCCGCGACCTCGCCGCGCAGCTGCGCCGCAACTGGAACGTCGACTTCGACGACGCGGGCGCGATCGGCCGCCGCTACCGGCGGCAGGACGAGATCGGCACGCCGTTCTGCGTGACGGTCGACTTCGACACCCTCGAGGACGACGCGGTGACGGTCCGGGAGCGCGACTCGATGAGCCAGGAGCGCATCGCGATCGGCCAGGTCGAGTCGTTCCTGGCCGCGCAGCTCCTCGGCTGCTGAGCCGCCGCGGCCGCGAACGAGGTCGCCGCGATCGTGGCCGTGTGAACGTGGCGGCGGGCCGCCCCCTTGCGTGGGGGCGGCCCGTCTTTCCTTGGGAGCGATCGAACCTTGGGCGGGAGCACGTCGTTCGGGAGCCTCTTCGGGAGCGCGCCCCCTCTGGTGGGTCAGCCCGTGACGTACAGGGTCTGGTCGTAGGTACCGGAGCCGGCGGTCGTCTCGCCCTGCAGCTGGTACGTGGCGGTGACGGTGGCGGTGGACGGGCAGAGGAAGTTGCTGCCGGACTGCTTGTTCACCGTCGCGTTGTTGACGCCGACCTGGGCCTGGGCGTTGCTGGTGACGGGCCGGTTCGGGTTGTCGGGGTTGTAGCCGTTGGCGGTGAGACTGCCGCCGAACACGCAGGTGATCCCGCCGAACAGGTCCACGACCGCCTTGACGCTGAAGTTGGCGATCGTGATGGCCGCGTCGCGGTTGCCCGTGTGGCCGGAGTCGTAGGCGACGCTGCCGCCGTTCCACGGCAGGGCCTGCGGGGTGATGGTGACGGAGGCGGTGCCGGTGCAGCTGCTGAAGTCGGCACCGGCGATGCTGAGGCCGGTGCCGTCGGAGTTGATCGAGCCCGTCATCGTCGACTGGCTGCAGGAGCCGCTGCCGATCGAGGTGGACACGGTCGCGTTGCCGAGCAGCGAGGCCTGCACGTTGCCCGAGTAGGCGTCGGCGGTGGCCGAGCCCTTGCGGATGGTCGTGGTCGCGGCCGAGGCGGGCGCGATGCCCGCGGCGAGGACGGCCAGCGCGGCGGTCCCGATGATCGCGGTCTGTCTGAGTCGTGCCACCGGATACTCCTCTGTCCGGTTCGGGGTGGGCAACGCGAAAGTAATTCGCCTTTCCTGGGCTCGGCAATGGGTCGAGGCCCAATCCGGCCTGGCCGGATTGGGACACCAGCCAGTGTCTGCTGGTAAGGACGGGTGGGGCGGGGGCGGTAGCAGGCTGTGGCGCCCGCGTCCGGTTGACGGCGCCCGGACTCCGTGCTTTCTCGCTTTGTTGCGGTCCAACGCGCCCGGTGGCGAAGTGGCCTAGATTGGGCCGGACCACCGCCGCCGGCCCGGCGGCCGGAGGACGGTGAGGAGGGCCCATGCGCGCACCGCGCCGATCGCCCGCCGCCGTCCGCTGGCTGCTCACCCTCGCACTCGGCCTGCTCGGCCTCGCCGGCGCGCCCGCCCCAGGCATGCTCGCCGGACCGACTAGTGGCGCGGCGAACGTCGCGGCGCGCGCCGGCTCCGTCCAGTACTCGCCCGGACGCGCGTCCTCGCCGCGGCCGGCCCATGCGGTCGCCGCAGTGGCGCGGCATCACGCCGGAGCACCCGCGCCGGCCACTCCGGGCGCGTTCGCCGCCGCGGGACCGGACGTCCGTCCGGCGCTCGTCCGGCTCGACCGGCCCCTTCCCGCCTTCACCGCGCCCGTCGTCACGGCCACGGGCGCGCCGCGGGGACGCGCCCCGCCCGCCTCCACCCGGATCTGACGTTACGTCCAGCGGCGCCGCGCCCGGCAGGCGGCGGCGCCATCGCTCCGTGTGGAGGTTCCCCCTTGACTCGCGCCAACGCGGTGCGGGCGGTCCTGGCGTTCGCCGTTCTCGCCGCATCGCTGTACTTCGCATTGTCCGAACCCGCCCGGCTCGGCCTCGACCTGCGCGGCGGGACGCAGATCGTCCTGGAGACCCGGGACTCGCCGTCGGTGAAGGCCGGCCGCGAGGCCACCGACCGCGCCCGCCAGGTCCTGCACCGCCGCATCGACGCGCTCGGCGTCGCCGAGGCGTCCATCACCCGCTCCGGCGACCGCCGGCTGATCGTCGAGCTGCCCGACGTGCAGGACCCGTCGCACGCCGCGGCGCTGCTCGGCCGCACCGCCCAGCTCACCGCCCACCCCGTCCGCGCCGCCGACGGCCGGGCCGGCGGCGGCGAGAAGGAGGTCCCGGACGAGAGCGGCCAGCCGGTCATCATCGGGCCGGCCGTCCTCACCGGCGACGGGATCGGCTCGGCCGGCGCGTCCTTCGACCCCGAGGGGCTCGGCGGCTGGGACGTCGGCATCACGTTCCGCGGAGGCGGCGGCGCCGCCTGGGAGAAGGCGACCGCCGAGGCCGCCTGCGCCGCCGGCGACGAACGCCGCGTCGCGTTCGTCCTGGACGGCAGGGTCATCTCGTCGCCGCAGGTCAGCGAGGACGTCGCCTGCGGCACCGGGATCACCGGCGGCTCCACCCGGATCACCGGGAACTTCGGCGCGGACGAGGCCAAGGACCTGGCCGCCCTCGTGCAGGGCGGTGCCCTCCCGGTCCCGGTGAAGATCGTCGAGCAGCGGGTCGTCGGCCCCACCCTCGGCGAGGAGGCGATCCGGGCCAGCGCCTGGGCCGCCGTCATCGGCGTCGCGCTCACCGGCCTGTTCATCGTCGCGGTCTACCGGCTCGTCGGCCTGCTCGCCACCCTCGCGCTGGCCGGCTACGCGCTGATCTCCTACGCCGCGCTCGTCGCCGCCGGCGCGACGCTCACCCTGCCCGGCCTGGCCGGGTTCGTCCTCGCGATCGGCATGGCGATCGACGCGAACGTCCTGGCCTTCGAACGCGCCCGGGAGGAACGTGCCGCCGCGCCCGGCCGGACCCCGCGCAACGCGCTCGCCATCGGGTTCACCAAGGCGTGGTCGGCGATCGCCGACTCCGCCGCCACCACGCTGCTCGCAGGCGGCCTGCTGTTCTTCCTCGCCTCCGGGCCGGTCAAGGGATTCGGCGTCACCCTGTGCATCGGTGTGCTGGCCTCGCTGGTGTCGGCGATGCTGCTCAGCCGCGTCCTCACCGACGCCGCCCTGGCGCGCCTGCCCCGCACCGGCCGTTCCAGGGCGGGCGGCCTCACCGCCGGCGGCCGGGTCCGCCGATGGCTGGACCACCGCCGTCCCGACCTGATGAGACGCCGCACGCTCTGGCTCGCGATCTCCGGCCTCGCCGTCGCCGTCGCGCTCGCCGGAATCGTCACGCGCGGCCTGAACTACGGCGTCGAGTTCACCGGCGGACGGGCCGTCGAGTACACCACGAACCGTCCCGTCGACATCGACGACGCCCGCGCCGCCGTCGTCCGCGCCGGATTCCCGCAGGCCACCGTGCAGACCTCCGGCAAGGACGGCATCGCCGTCCGCACCACCGAGCTCACCGACGCGCAGGAGAAGCGCATCCAGGACGCGCTCGCACGGCAGGGCGGCGGCGCGGCCAAGCAGCGTGACGAACTCATCGGCCCGAGCCTCGGCGGCGAGATGCGCACCAAGGCGATGATCGCGCTCGGCGTCGCCCTGCTGGTGCAGCTCGGCTACCTGTCGTTCCGGTTCCGGTGGACGTTCGCGGCCGGGTCGGTGCTCGCGATGCTGCACGACGTGGCCATCGTCACCGGCCTGTTCGCCTGGCTCGGCAAGCCGGTGGACGGCGTCTTCCTCGCCGCGCTGCTCACGGTCATCGGCTACTCGGTGAACGACTCCGTCGTGGTGTTCGACCGCGTCCGCGAACTGCGGACCGCCGAGCCCCGCACCCCCTTCGCGGAGGTCGCGAACCGGGGTGCCCTCCAGACCGTCCCGCGCACCGTCAACACCGGCATGGGCGCCCTGTTCATCCTGGCCGCCCTCGCCGTCCTCGGCGGCGACACGCTGACCGACTTCGCCATCGCCCTCCTCGCGGGCATCATCGTCGGCACCTACTCCAGCGTCTTCACCGCCACCCCGCTCGCGATCGCCTTTGAACGCCTTGCGGGCCCACCCCGCCACCGCCCGGCCCCGGCCTCCCGCCCCGCGCGCCGAACACCGGGCGACTCGGGCGCCGTCGTCTGACCGGCGACGTGCCGCCGGCAGGCCGCCGGCGGCACGTCATCCGGCCACGCCGTCATGGTCCGCGACCAAGCAGACGACCGACCTTTGACGCTCTTCCCAAGCACGCCGGGTCGGCTGCAGCTGCCCAGGCCGCTTCTCACTCACCTGCCGGCCGCCGAACACCATTCCCCGCAACGCCCCACAGCCCTTCTTCGCCATTGCGGTCTCCGCGCTCTTTCCCGGCCACGCCGCTCCGGAGAGCGTGAAAGCACCGACCACCCGCCGCTCGTAACCGGACCGGCAGTCGACGAATGCTTCGCCATCGTCCAGCCGCCATTTCCTGACGCACTCGCCCGGCCGGAGTTCCGCAATGTCCTTCCAGCCCGTGGACGGCGCTGAGGCGGGCGACCACGCACCGGTACGGCGAAGCACACAGGCCACTGCGCGGTCGCCGCGCTCCCACGCTTCGGGCCGCGGACGGTCGACGCGTACTTCCAGGGCATCGCCTCGGCGGTCGTCCGGCCAGAACCCGATCCGCTTCTCGCATGCATTGCCCGCCGCTGCCACGAGCGCCGCGTCGCCGGGATAACGCCCACCGGCCAAAGCCGTCACGACGCCGACTTCCCCTTCGTGCGGGCCTTGGCACGGCGCCTTGGTCACGTATATTCCGGTGACGCCCTCTTCCAACCCGTTGAAGCAGTCATCCGCGTGCAAGAGCGTGACCCGCTGGCCACGCGGACCGGTCACGGGGGCGCTGCCGCCGCGCCCATGGAACATCACGAAGGCGACGGAGACGACCAGGCCGACGACCAGTGCGGTGACCACGAACCGCGGCGGGACGGGCGAGGTCACTGGGGCATCACCGAATGCCGGAGCGGGCCGTCCACGCCCTTGGCCAAGCAGGTGATCAGCCGGTCGCCGTAATTCCACCCTTTCTTCGACGGGTAGGCGTACCACAGTTCGACGCCCCTGGGCGTGTGGGATTTGAAGACCTTCTTCGCGCGCTTGGTGCACCCGTCGGACGCCTTCTGTTCGAGAGTCCGGACGGACGGGTAGTCGTCGCCGTGCATGCGGAAGTTCGCGAAGACCTGTGCCTCGTGCGGCCGCCCGCAGTCGACGACGGGGAGCTCGGGGGAATCGTCCTGCCATCGCTCGATGCAGTCACCGGGAGCCAGCGCCAAAGTGGACTTGGGTCCCCACTGCAGGAATTTGAGCGGCGCCGTGAGGTCTTCCTTGCCGGTGTAGTGGAGGACGCAGGTGATGTGGCGGTCCCCGTGCTCCCAGGCGCTTCGGCGGGGCCGGTCCAAGCGCAGCTCGATGTGGTCGCGGAAAGGGTTGTCCACGAGGTCCTTGGTCTTCTCCTCGCAGACCTTCGTCGCCTCGGAGACGAGCGACGCGTCGCCGGGGTAGGGGACGGCGGGCAGCGTGACCTCGGCGCCGACCTCCCCTTCGTGGGGCAGCGTGCACCCCGCGATCGTCACGTAGATGCGGTTGAGATCCTCTTCGTAGTCGAGGAAGCAGGCCCCGGTGCCGAGCGTCGTGACGCGCGGCTTGCCGTTCTTCGTGGCCGAGGCCGCCGGGGCACCCTTGCCGGTACCGGCGCTCAGCGTGCTCGCGGTCACGACGGCCAGCGCCCAGACCGCGGACGCGGCGAGGCCGCCGATGGCGAGGCCTCTGCCCTTCTCGCCGCGGCGTCCGGTCTGCACGAGGGCGGCGACGGCGAACCCGATCGCGAGGACGACCAGACCGAGGAGCCCGGTGACCAGCGCGACGATCGCGAACCGGTTCGTCCGGCGCGGAGCCGGTCCGTATCCGAACGGTGGCGCGTACACGTACTCGACGGACGGCGCCGGAGTCTCCTCGCGCGGCTCGTCCGGCGGAGCCCAACCGCTCGCGTCGGGCTCGGGTCGCGGCGAATCGGCGCCGGGGCCGTCGTCCTGGAGGTTCATCCGGGCATCACCGAATGCCGGAGTTGACCGTGGAGGGGGGCGAGAGTGCAGATGATGCGCCGTTCACCGAGGGTCCATCCGTGTTTCGAAGGAAAGGCGTATCCCGGCACGAGGCTCGTGGGCGGCTGCGCGCCGAACAGGTCCGCCGCACGCTCGGCGCAGTCTTCGAAGATCCCGTCATCGGCGGCCGGAGAAGTGGGGTAGGTGTTACCGCGCAGGTCATAGGTGGCGTACACCTGGGCTTCGTGCGGCACGGAGCAGTCGACGGTCTCCAGTTGGGCACTTCTCCATTTGCGGATGCAGTCGCCGGCGACCAGTTGCATGAGGTCCCTCGGCCCCCATGTCAGACTGCCGAGCGTGCCCATCAGCCTTTCCTTGCCGGTGTACCGGAGAACGCAGGTGGCGAGGTGCTCGCCGTGTTCCCACGCGTCCCGCCGAGGGCGGTCGATGTGCATTTCGAGGTCGCGGGCGAAGCGGTTTTTCATCAGGTAGCGGGTCTGCTGTCCGCACAGTTCGGTGGCCTCGGCCACCAGCGCCGCGTCGCCGCGATAGGCGGAGCCGGGCATCGTGACAACGGCGCCGATCTCTCCCTCGTGCGCCCCAACGCAGGGCGCCGGCCGCACGTAGACGCGGTTGATGTCCTCCTCCAAGGCGTTGAAGCAGTCACCGACCTGCATTGCCGTGACGCGCGGCTTGCCGTTCCGGACGTCCGGTGCCGCCGCGGTTCCACTGTGGTCCGAGTGACGGTTGGTCACGAGGACCGCAACGGTGGTGAGGGCGATGATCCAGGCGGCGGACGCGGCGAGGCCGCCGATGGCGAGGCCTCGGCCCTTCTCGCCGCGGCGTCCGGTCTGCACGAAGGCGGCGATGGCGAAGCCAATCGCGAGGACGACCAGGCCGAGGAGCCCGGTGACCAGCGCGACGATCGCGAACCGGTTCGTCCGGCGCGGCGCCGGCGCATAGGCGAACGGTGGCGCGTACGTGTCCTCGATGACCGGGGCGCCCGGGCGAAGCGCGTCCGGCGGAGCCCAGCCGTTCGCCTCGGGCTCGGGTCGCGGCGAATCGGCACCGGGGCCGTCGTCCTGGAGGTTCATCCGGGCATCACCGAACGCCGGAGGGGACCGCCCACCGCCTCGAACAGGCAGAGGACACGCCGCTGCTCGCCCTCCACCCAATCGTCCTTCGAGGGCGTGGTCTGCACCGGCATCACCCCGTTCGGCGGATCGGCTCCGAAGAGTTTCGCTGCTCGGACGATGCAGCCTTCGGCTGCCTTCTTACGGACGGCATTGACGCCGGGATAGGTCTCCCCGCGCAGCTCATAAGTGGCGTAGAGCTGGTACTTGTGCGCCTTCGCGCAGTCCACCGTCCGAACGCCGTCGTCGTCCCACTTGTCGATGCAGTCGCCGACGATGAGATCCACGGAGTACCTCAACCCCCACGTCAGGTGGCTGAGACTGTCGACGAGCCTCTCGTCGCCCGTGTAGAGCAGGACGCAGGTGACGTCGCGGTCGCCGTGCTCCCAGGCTGCCCGGCGAGGACGGTCGAGGCGGAACTCCAGGTGGGCGGCGAAGCGGCTGTTCATCAGGTGCCGGGTCTGCTCCTTGCATTTCTTCGTCGCCTCGGCCACCAGTGCGCCATCACCGGGATAGGAAGAGGCGGGCATCGTCACCTTGCCGCCGATCTCGCCTTGGTGCGGCTTCGTGCACGGCGTCATGGTCACGTAGGTGCGGTTGAGGTCCTCTTCGAAACCGGTGAAGCAGTCGCCGATGTACAGGCCCGCGATGCCCGGCTTGCCGTTCTTGAATTCGGGGTCCGCTACGGGGTCGTCGGAATGGTGCGTGCTCGTGGTCACGACCACCGCGGTGGTGGTGAGGGCGATGATCCAGGCGGCGGACGCGGCGAGGGCGCCGATGGCGAGGCCGCGGCCCTTCTCGTTGCGGCGTCCCGCCTGGACGAGGGCGGCGATGGCGAAGCCGATCGCGAACACGACCAGGCCGACGAGCCCGGTGACCAGCGCGACGATCGCGAACCGGTTCGTCCGGCGCGGCGCCGGCGCGGAGAAGAACGGCGGCGCGTGAACGGGCCGGCCGAGAGGCGCTGGAGCCTGCGGGGACTCAGCGGGCCGCAGGGGTTGCGCGGGTTCGGCGAATGGCGCGTCCGGTGGGGCCCAGACGTTCGCGTCCGGGGGCATCGGTGCGGTCTCGGGGGAGTCGGGAGTGCTCACTCGGGGACCACCGATCGGTTCAGGGAACCGCTCGTGCGCTTCGCGATGCAGAAAGCGACCTTGATGCCGGTGTTCCACTGCTGGTCGCTCGGGTAGAGGTAGCCGCCCTGAATGGAGAACTTCGGCGGGCGGGCTGCGAAAACGGCCGTTCCACGCTTCTCGCAGTACCGGGTGACCTGCTTTTCCAGGGCGCCGTGCCCCGGATACGCCTTGCTCTTCCGTTTCGGGAGAAGTCGCGTGACGTCGACCTTGCTGTACACCTGGAAAGTGTGCGCACTATTGCAGGATGTCGTGTGGTAAATGGTGTCGTCTCCTGGTACGCCTGTGAGGCAGTCGCGGACCGCGAGCTCCTTGTAGAGCTTCGTCCCGCGTTCCACGGTGGCGGCGAGCGGTGAGGTCAGCGCATTCCCTCCCGTCAGGCGGAGCATGCACGTCACCTTCCGGATCCCGTTGTCCCAGCCGTCGCGCTTCGGTTTGAGGAAGTAGGACTGGAGGTTCTTCCTGAGCCGGCTCCTGGCCAGCTCGCCGTACCGCGCCTGGCACAACCGCTCCGACGTCGAGTTGATCCATGCGTCTCCCGGAAAGGACGGCCTGTCCGGGAGGGTGGCCGTCGCGACGACCTCGGCGCTGTGCGGCACGGTGCACGGCATGACCTTCACCGTGCGCGTGGTGTCGCTGACCGGACCGGTGAGGCAGTCCCCGATCCGCAGATCCTTCGCGAAGATCTTGCCGCCGTTGACGACGTGGCCCGCCGCGTCCCGCTTCGTGGAGGCGAACGGGCTCACCACCGCCTTGTAGACGACCACGCCGGCGCAGGTCCACGCCAAGGCGGCGACGAGGCCGCCGATGGCGAGGCCCCGGCCCTTCTCGTTGCGCCGGCCGACCTGCACCAGCGCGGCGATGCCGAACCCGAGCGCGAAGACGACCAGGCCGATCAGCCCGGTGATCAGCGTGACGATCGCCAGCCGGTTGGTGCGCCGGGGAGCGGCGAACCCCATCGGCTCGCCCCCGTACGGCCCTCCTGGGTACGGTGCGCCGGCTCCCGCTCCCGGTGGCCCGTACGTGGGCGGCGGGTCGTACTCGCCGGGCCGGGTGGGCCAGACGGCCGGCTGCTCGTGAAGCGGCGTCCCCGCCACCGGCAGGGGCGTGGGTCCGAGATCGATCCCCGGCTGCGGCGGCGTCCCGGCCGCACTGTGGTCGAAAGGCTGCTCTGGAGGATTCATTCGGGCATCACCGAGTGCCTGAGGGGGCCGCCGGCGGCGTAGGGGGCCGGGGTGGGGGGCTCCGGGACGTCGTCAGCGTCCGGTGGTGTCGTCACAGCGGGAAGGTACGGGATCAAGGTCACAAATCGCGCGTTTCGGGCGGTCGTCGCCGAGTTGTGATCAAGGAAATCGGTGCGGGCCGTTCACCCGGTGATGATCTTCTTCTCGCCCGGCGGACATCCGGTGCTGGTGATCTTCTGCCGATCAGTCCGATCGCTGCGGAAGGTGCCTCGTGTCCCGAATGTCCCGACGGCTGGCCAGGGGCGCGGCCGCCCTGGCCGCCCTCACGGCCGGTACGGTCCCGGCCGCGCACGCCGGGCAGCCCGGCCCGGTCGACGTGCAGCTGCTGTCCATCACCGACCTGCACGGCTACCTGCAGCCCTACGACGACGCCGCGAACGGCCAGGTCAAGCTGCCCGACGGCACCGTCCTCAAGGTGGGCGGCGCCGCCTACAACGCCGCGCACCTGGAGCGGCTGCGCGCGGGGAAGAAGAACTCGATCCTGTTCTCGGTCGGCGACAACTTCAGCGGCTGGCCGTTCGAGGTGGACGCCTTCCGGGACGAGCCGACGATCGAGGTGCTCAACAAGCTCGGCGTGCAGTTCTCCGCGGTGGGCAACCACGAGCTGGACGTCTCGGCCGGGTTCCTCAAGGACCACATGATGAAGGGCCGCTGCTTCGGCAAGGTGGACGTCGACAGCTGCTTCACCGACTCCACCGGCAAGCGATTCCAGGGCGCCGGCTTCCCCTTCTACACCGGCAACATCGTCGGCGCGAAGACCGGCAAGCCGATCCTGAAGCCGTACAACATCGAGTGGGTGCGCGGGGACGGAGGCCGGAGGATCCCGGTCGGGTTCATCGACCTGACCGTCCCGGACACCCCGGCCGGCTCCACCTCCTACCAGCCGGACCTGCGCTCCCTGCCGCTGCTGGAGACGGCGAACAAGTACGCCAAGGAGCTGAAGCGGCGCGGCGTGAAGGCGATCGTGGCGAACGTCCACGACGGCGGGTCCGCGGACGGCGCGGGCTTCAACGGCTGCAACGCCCCCTGGGGCCCGGTCATCGACTTCGCGAAGCAGGCGTCCCCCGACATCGACGCGATCTTCACCGGGCACTGGCACGCCGGGTTCAACTGCACGATCGCCGACCCGGCCGGGAACCCGCGCCCGGTCATCGAGGGGCTCAACCACGGGCGGCTGATCAGCGAGATCGACCTGCGGCTGGACGCCCGCGGAGAGGTGGTCCGCGGCGAGACGAAGGCCGTCAACCACCCGGTGACCCGCGACATCGCGCCCGACCCGGCGGTGCAGAAGATCGCCGACTACTGGACGGCGCGCGGCAACGAGCGGGCCGCGCAGCCGCTGGCGAGGCAGACCGGCGACTTCACCCGGACGCAGAACGGCAACGGCGAGAGCACGATGGGCGACTTCGCCGCCGACGTCCAGTACTGGACGGCCGGGACGTCACGCGAGGGCCGCGCCGACCTCGCGCTCGTCGCCACCAAGCCCGTCACCGGCTCCAACGCCGTCGCGCGCGACCTGCCGTACGCGAAGGGGACCGGCGCCGGCGACGCGGACGGGCGCGTGACCTTCGGCGAGGCGTGGAACGCCTACGGGTACGGCAACCCGATCCTCACCGTCACCGTGACCGGCGAGCAGATCCACCAGGCGCTCGAACAGCAGTGGCAGGGGGCGAAGTTCGCGCCGTTCGCCGTGTCGAAGAACGTCCGCTACAGCTACGACGCGTCCCGGCCGGTCGGCGACCGCGTCGACCCGAAGGACGTGCTGATCGGCGGGAAGCCGCTCGACACGTCCCGCACGTACCGGCTCGCGGCGCTCGCCTACACGCTGATCGGCGCGGACGGCTACACCGCGTTCACCGGGTTCACCGGCGCGCACCGCAACGACCCGCCCGACCACGAGGCGTTCGTCTCCTACCTGAAGGCGCACCCGACGATCGCGCCGGCGCCGCTCGACCGCGTCACCCCGGCCGAGGGCTGACCCGATGAGAGGCGCCGTGGCCGGCGGACTCCCGGCCACGGCGCCCGCCGGCTCAGGCCAGCGGCGGCTGCTGCTGCTCGCCCTCCGCGTTGATCACCTGCATCACCGCGTTGATCAGCGCGAGGTGGGTGAACGCCTGCGGGAAGTTGCCGAGGTGCCGCCCGGTGTGCGGGTCGATCTCCTCGGCGTACAGCTGCAGCGGGCTGGCGTAGGACAGCAGCTTCTCGCACAGCGCCCGCGCCCGGTCCAGCTCGCCGATCATCACCAGCGTGCTGACCAGCCAGAAGGAGCAGATGGTGAAGGTGCCCTCCTCCGACTCGAACCCGTCGTCGGTCTCGGTCGCCCGGTACCGCAGCACCAGGTCGTCCTCCGACAGCTCGTCCGCGATGGCGAGGACCGTCTCCCGGACGCGCTTGTCGTCGGCCGGCAGGAACCCCAGCAGCGGGATCAGCAGCGCCGACGCGTCCAGCGCGTCCGCACCGTAGTGCGCGGTGAACACGCCCCGGTCGTCCAGGGCGTTCGCCAGCACGTCCGCGTGGATCTCGTCGGCGGCGGCCTGCCAGCGTCGCGCCCGCTCCTGGTCGCCGCGGACGCGGGCCAGCCGCGCGCCGCGGTCCGCCGCGACCCAGCAGAACACCTTCGAGGAGGTGAAGTGCTGCGGTTCGCCGCGCACCTCCCACATGCCGCAGTCGGGGGTGCGCCAGTTGGCGAGCGCGTCCTCCACCTGCTTGACGACGATCTTCCAGAGCCGGTCGTCGAGCCGGTCGCGCTTGCGCACGAACAGGTAGATCGACCCGATGATCGCGCCCCACACGTCGTGCTGGGCCTGCATGTACGCCTCGTTGCCGATGCGCACCGGGCGGGCGTTGTCGTAGCCGGTGAGGTGCTCGAGCGTGGACTCGGGCAGCTCCTCCCGGCCGTCCAGCCCGTACATGATCTGCAGCTTGCCCTCGGCGGCCTCGGCGACGTCGGTGATGAAGTAGAAGAAGTCGTTGGCCTCCCAGTCGTAGCCGAGGGTGTAGAAGGCCCACAGCGCCATGGTGGAGTCGCGGATCCAGGTGTAGCGGTAGTCCCAGTTCCGGTCGCCGCCCGGCGTCTCCGGCAGCGACGTCGTCGCCGCGGCCGCGACCGCGCCCGACGGCGCGAACGTCAGCCCCTTCAGGGTGAGCGCGCTGCGCTGCAGGTGGCTGCGCCACGGGTGGTCGGGGAAGCGGCCCCGGTCCAGCCAGTGCTGCCAGTGGTGGACGGTCCAGACGAGCCGCTCCTGCGCGTCCTCCCACGAGGAGGGCGCCGCGTGCTCGCTCCACGAAAGTGCGACGAACCGGGACTCGCCCTGCTTCAGCAGCGTCCGGGACGTGGCGAGCGACCCCTCGAACCCGACGTTCATGTCGGTGGTGAGCCGGAGCCCGACGCCGTTGCCGCGCGCGACGGCCTCGTGGTACCCGGCGCCGGTGTGCTCCCAGCGGGCCGGGGTCTGCCCGTAGTCGAACACCGGCATGCAGTCGAGCCGGACCTGGACCTGGCCGTTCACGCAGCGGACCATCCGCAGCAGGACGTGGTCGGCGTCGTAGTCGGTGGGGGCGCGGCGGTGCGTGTGGGACCGTTCCGTCTCGTGGTGCCACGGCCCCATGAGCAGGGCGTCGGTGACCACCAGCCAGCCCCCGTGCACCCACCAGGTCGTCTCCATCACCATGGTGCCGGGGATGTAGCGCTGCGCGGCGGGCACCTCCACGCCCGCGGGGCCGACCCGGAAGTATCCGGCGTCCCGGTCCAGGATGGACCCGAACACGCTGGGCGAGTCCATCTTCGGCAGGCACATCCACTCGATGTTCCCGCTGGGCGCGACGAGCGCGGTCGTCTCGCAGTCGGACAGGAACCCGAAATCGGCGATCGGGGCGAACGGGTCTCCCGCCCGGCCGCCGGCGACCTTCGGCCTCACAGCCTCACCTCCTTGATCCATCATTCCCTCTCCAGAGCAATGGGTGCGCCAGGAGCGCGAGGTGTTTCCCCGGCGCCGGGTGCGCGGTGTGCGGCCTCATGGGCGTCGTTGCGTTCACGGTAGTGGTTCAGACCACTTGGAATAGACCATTAAAGGGCCTCTGAGCTGCGGAAACGATGCTCCGCGCATGGGGTGCCGGGAGACCGGGTCAGGCGCGGGTACAGTCCCGGCAAACAGGGCAGCGGACCCGCCGCCGCCTGGGAGGACGCGACGGTGCGCGCTCCCCGGCGCGGGGGTCCGGCACTGTCACTGGGTGGAACCGGAGCGAGAAGGAGCTCCCCGTGCCGAAGTTCGTGTACGACTTCACCGAGGGAAACAAGGACCTCAAGGATCTGCTGGGCGGCAAGGGCGCCAACCTGGCCGAGATGACCAACCTCGGCCTGCCCGTGCCTCCCGGGTTCACGATCACCGCGGAGGCCTGCCGGCATTACCTTGAGCACGGGACCCTGCCCGACGGGCTGGCGGAGGAGGTGAACGCCCACCTCGACGCGCTGGAGAAGGCGATGGGCAAGAAGCTCGGCCGGCCCGACGACCCGCTGCTGGTCAGCGTGCGCTCGGGCGCCAAGTTCAGCATGCCCGGGATGATGGAGACCGTCCTGAACGTCGGCCTCAACGACGAGTCGGTGCACGGACTGGCCGCACAGGCGGGCGACGAGCGGTTCGCGTGGGACTCCTACCGCCGGCTGATCCAGATGTTCGGCAAGACGGTGCTGGACGTCGACGGCGACCTCTTCGAGGACGCGATCGAGGACGTCAAGCGGGCCCGCGGCACCGAGGACGACGCCGACCTCACCGCCGACGACTTCAAGGAGCTGGTGGAGCGGTTCAAGACGATCGTCCGCGAGCAGGCCGGCCGGGAGTTCCCGACCGACCCGCGCGAGCAGATGGACCTGGCCACCGAGGCGGTGTTCGAGTCCTGGAACGCGGACCGGGCGATCCTCTACCGCCGCCAGGAGCGCATCCCCGTCGACCTCGGCACCGCCGTCAACATCTGCTCGATGGTCTTCGGCAACATGGGGATGGACTCGGGGACGGGCGTCGCCTTCACCCGCGACCCCGCGTCCGGGCAGCAGGGCATCTACGGCGACTACCTGCAGAACGCGCAGGGCGAGGACGTCGTCGCCGGCATCCGCAACACGGTTCCGCTGAAGGACCTGGAGCGGATCGACAAGGCGTCCTACGACCGGCTTCTCGAGATCATGGAGACGCTCGAGAACCACTACCGCGACATGTGCGACATCGAGTTCACGATCGAGCGCGGGAAGCTGTGGATGCTGCAGACCCGGGTCGGCAAGCGGACCGCCGCCGCGGCGTTCCGCATCGCCTGCCAGCTGCACGACCAGGGGCTCATCGACGTGGACGAGGCGGCCCGCCGCGTCACCGGCGACCAGCTCGCGCAGCTGATGTTCCCCCGGTTCGCGAGCAAGGTCGAGGGCGTCCGGAAGCTGACCAAGGGGATGAACGCCTCGCCCGGCGCCGCCGTCGGCAAGGTCGTGTTCACCTCCGAGCGCGCCGTCGAGCTGGCCGACCAGGGCGAGGACGTGATCCTCGTCCGCCGCGAGACCAACCCCGACGACCTGTCCGGCATGGTCGCCGCCAAGGGCGTGCTCACCTCCCGCGGCGGCAAGACCTCGCACGCCGCCGTCGTCGCCCGCGGCATGGGCAAGACCTGCGTGTGCGGCGCCGAGGAGCTGGACGTCGACGTCAAGGCCGGGACGTTCACCGCGCCCGGCGGCGTCACCGTGAACGAGGGCGACGTCATCTCGATCGACGGCTCGTCCGGCGACGTCTACCTCGGCGAGGTCCCGGTCGAGGACTCCCCGGTCGTCCGGTACTTCGAGGGCGAGCTGTCCGCCGAGGACGGCGGCGAGCTCGTCGCCGCGGTGAACCGCGTCATGGAGCACGCCGACGCGCGGGCGGCGATGGCGGTCCGCGCCAACGCCGACAACGCCGGGGACGCCGCGCGGGCGCGCCGGTTCGGCGCGAAGGGCATCGGCCTGTGCCGCACCGAGCACATGTTCCTCGGCGACCGGCGGCAGCTGGTCGAGGAGCTCATCCTCGCCGACGGCGGCGAGGAGCGGCAGGCCGCGCTGGACGCCCTGGAGCCGCTGCAGAAGCAGGACTTCGAGGGCATCTTCGAGGCGATGGACGGGCTGCCGGTCACCATCCGGCTCATCGACCCGCCGCTGCACGAGTTCCTCCCCGACCTCACCGAGCTGTCGGTCAGGGTGGCCCTCGCCGGCGACGGCGCGGACCCCAAGGACCGGAGACTGCTCGAAGCAGTCACCCGACTGCACGAGCAGAACCCTATGTTGGGGCTGCGCGGCGTGCGGCTGGGTTTGGTGATTCCGGGGCTGTTCGGCATGCAGGTGCGCGCGATCGCCGAGGCCGCCGCGGCCCGCAAGGCGGCCGGCGGCGACCCGCGCCCGGAGATCATGATCCCGCTCGTCGGCGCGGTGCAGGAACTGGAGGCCGTCCGCGACGAGGCGCGCGGCATCCTGGACGAGGTGCGGGAGTCCACCGGCGTGGACGTCCCGGCGCTGGTCGGCACCATGATCGAGCTGCCGCGGGCGGCGCTGACCGCCGGGCAGATCGCCGAGGCCGCCGAGTTCTTCTCCTTCGGCACCAACGACCTCACCCAGACGACGTGGGGCTTCTCCCGCGACGACGTCGAGGCGGCGTTCTTCTCCCGCTACCTGGAGCTCGGGATCTTCGGGGTGTCGCCGTTCGAGACCCTCGACCGCGAGGGCGTCGGGCGGCTCGTCCGGATCGCCGCCGAGGAGGGCCGCAAGGCGCGCCCGGGCATCAAGCTCGGCATCTGCGGCGAGCACGGCGGCGACCCCGACTCGGTGCACTTCTGCCACGAGGTCGGCCTCGACTACGTGTCCTGCTCGCCGTTCCGGGTACCGGTGGCGCGGCTGGAGGCGGGCCGCGCCGCGATCGAGGCGGCCGCCGCGGGAGGCAGCGACAGCCGCTGATCCCGCTCCGGGCGGCCGTCCCCCGCGAGGGCCGGCCGCTCGGAACCGGGAAATGTGGGGCGCGCAACACGCCGCAGCTGCGAACTTCACGTGCCCGTGGTCCATCTCATTGTTCGCCTGAGGTTTTCAGGTCGGGGGGAGGCATGTGAGTGTCCGTCATGAGTAACTTGGCGCAGAATGGCCTGGAAATTGAACTCGGCTACGCGTGGCACAAGTTTCACAGCAACCGCTGTTCACTGTAACGTCCAGGCCATGCGGACGGCGTACAAGTGCCGGGCCTACCCCGACCCCGAACAGGCGGCCATCTTCGGCCGTACGTTCGGGTGCGTGCGTCTAGTGTGGAATAAGGCGCTCGCCGAGCGGCATCGTGCCTGGCACGCCGACGGCAGGCGTACTTCCTACAAGGAGACCGATGCCGCGCTGACGGCGTGGAAGAAGACCGAGGACCTTGCATTTCTGAACGAGGTGTCCTCGGTGCCACTGCAGCAGGCGCTGCGGCATCAGCACGCCGCGTTCGCCGGCTTCTTCGCCGGACGGGCCCGCTACCCGCGCTTCAAGAACCGCAATTCCCGCCAGTCCGCGCATTACACCCGCTCGGCGTTCCGCATCAAGAATGATGAGCTCTGGTTGGCCAAGACCACCGCGCCCCTGGCGTTCGTCTGGTCCTTCGACGGCGTGGACTTGGCGACGCTGAATCCGACGATGGTGGTGATCTCGCGGGACTGCGACGACCGCTGGTACGTCACCTTCGCCATCGACGCCGACACTCCTGAGCCCATGGAGGCGGCCAGGCACCAGATCGGTGTCGATCTGGGTGTCAAGGACTTCGCGGTGACGTCCGACGGGGACCGCATCGCCAACCCGAGGCATATGGAGAAGAAGCAGCGCAACCTCGCCCATTACCAGCGGCGCATGGCCCGCTGCCAACCGGGGTCCAACAACCGCCGCAAGGCCAAGGCCAAAGTCGCCCGCGCTCACCGCAAGGTCCGCAACGCCCGCGCCGACTTCCTGCACCGCACCACCACCGGCCTCGTCCGCCGGGCCGACACCATCGTCATCGAAGACCTGAACATCTCCGGGATGGTGCGCAACCGCCGGCTCGCCCGGGCCATCTCCGACTGCGGATGGGGCGAGTTCCGGCGGCAACTGGAGTACAAGTGCGAACGCGCCGGGCGCACCCTGGTGGTGGTCGACCGGTGGTATCCCTCGTCCAAGACCTGCTCTGCCTGCGGGCATCTGCTGGCCGAGTTGAGCCTGTCCACCCGGCGCTGGACGTGTCCGGGCTGCCGCACCCGGCACGACCGGGACGTCAACGCGGCCAAGAACATCCTTGCGGCTGGTCGAGCCGTAGTCGGGGACACCCCCGGCGATGTCTGCGGAGCTGATGTCAGACGGCAAGGGACCTCCCTTCCGCAATCGGCCGCGAAGCAGAAACACCCACGGCGCGAGCCGTGGGAATCCCTCCCAAGGAGGAGAGGAAGTCAATAACGTGTCCCAAGCGATGACGACGTTGGAAGTGGAGTTGCCGGACCACGACCCGGACGAGCCGGAGGAGACCGAGGAGCGCCCGCGCGGCCGCAAGAGGCGCGGACGGCGCCCGAGGCCGCTCTGGTTCACGATCCCGGTGACCGTCCTGTGCGGGCTGGTCGCCGTCGTGGTGCTGACCCCGCTGGCCGTCGGCGCGCGGGTCTGGCACCAGGCCCGGCAGGACGAGCGGCCCCGCTCGGACGCGATCATCGTGCTCGGTGCCGCGCAGTACAACGGGGTGCCGTCCCCCACGCTGCGGTGGCGCCTCCAGCACGCCCTGGACCTCTACCGCGACAAGGTCGCGCCCGCGATCGTCACCGTCGGCGGCAAGGCGCCCGGCGACGCCTACACCGAGGCCGAGTCCGGACGCCGCTGGCTGATCGAGAAGGGCGGCGTGCCCGCGTCCAGGGTCGTCGCGGTGCCGGTCGGCCGGGACACGCTGCAGAGCATGAAGGCGGTCGGCAAGGCCTACAAGGCGCGGCACTGGACGTCCGGTGTGATCGTCACCGACCCGTGGCACGGGCTGCGGTCCAAGCGGATGGCGGAGGACAGCGGGATCACCGCGGCCGCGTCGCCGACCCGCAGCGGCCCCAGCGTGCAGACCCGCGACACCCAGTTCCACTACATCGTGCGGGAGACCGGCGCGTACCTGTCGTACGTGCTGCTGGGCAAGAGCGTGAAGACGCCCAGCGAGACCATCAAGACCATCCACGGCGACCCGTCGGCGACCGTGTCGCCGAGCGGCACGCCCACGCGCTGAAGTCCCCGCGCGTTCCGCCTGCTTGCTCTCCCTTTGCCCGCTTACTCTGGAAGGACATGACCCAGAACCCATCACGGACCGGACGCTCGGGAGCGTCCGCATATTCGCCGACCGACCGGCTGCGCTGGGCGCCCGAGCCCGCCAAGCGCCGTGACCGCACGGCGTTCGAACGCGACCGGGCCCGCGTGCTGCACAGCGCCGCGTTGCGCCGGCTCGCCGCCAAGACCCAGGTCGCCTCGCCGGGCGCGGACGCCGCCGCCGACACCGTGCAGAGCCTGCGCACCCGGCTCACCCACTCGCTGGAATGCGCGCAGGTCGGCCGGGAGCTCGGCAAGTCCCTCGGCTGCGACCCCGACCTGGTCGAGACGGCCTGCCTGTCGCACGACATCGGGCACCCGCCGTTCGGGCACAACGGCGAGTCCGCGCTCGACATCGTCGCCCGCGACTGCGGCGGCTTCGAGGGCAACGCGCAGAGCCTGCGCGTGCTGACCCGGCTGGAGCCCAAGTCGTTCGCCCCGGACGGCCCGCCCCTGCACGGCCGCAGCGTCGGCCTCAACCTGACCCGCGCCGCCCTCGACGCCGCGATGAAGTACCCGTGGACGCAGCAGGACGCCGTCAACGGGAAGTTCGGCGTCTACTCCGACGACGTGGACGTCGCCCGCTGGGTGCGGGACGGCGCGCCGTCCGGCCGGACCTGCTTCGAGGCCCAGGTCATGGACTGGAGCGACGACGTCGCCTACTCCGTCCACGACCTCGAGGACGCCCTCGTCGCCGGGCACGTCGACTTCGCGCGGCTCGCCGACCCGTCCGAGCGCCGCCTCGTCGCCGTCACCGCCGCCAAGCTGTACTGCCCGGGCGCCGACCTGAACGAGCTGGAGGAGCGGTTCGCCGCGCTGCTCGCCGAGCCCTGCTGGCCGGACCGCTACGACGGCACGCCGCGCAGCCTCGCCGCGCTGAAGAACCTCACCAGCACGCTGATCGGCCGGTTCTGCCTGGCCGCCGAGGCCGCCACCCGGGACGCCCACGGCGACCGGCCGCTCACCCGCTACGCCGCGGAGCTGATCGTCCCGCGCCCGCAGCGGCTGGAGAACGCCCTCCTCAAGGGCATCACCGCGCACTACGTGTGGATCAGCCACGAGGAGGTCAGGGCCCGCCAGCGCACCCTGATCACCGAGCTGGCCGAGATGATGCTCGCCGGCGCGCCCGGCTCCCTCGACCCGGGCTTCCGCGAGGCGTTCGTGGACGCGGGCGACGACGCGGCCCGGCTGCGCGCCGTCGTCGACCAGATCGCCTCCCTCACCGACCTGTCGGCGATCGCCCGCCACCGCCTCCTCGGCGGCCGCCCGCAGTAGCCCCGCCCGCGCCCGCCGGCGCGTGCATTCCGCCCCGACGCGCCGAACGATGGCCCTTGTCTCGTTACTGAGGCCGCTGTAGGGATAGCTACAAGTCAATTACAGGAGGTCGCCATGCCCGAGGAGACGTTCGTCATCGTCGGTGCCGGCCTTGCCGGAGCCAAGGCGGCGGAGACGCTCCGCGAGGAGGGCTTCGCGGGCCGCGTGCTGCTGATCGGCGAGGAGATCGAGCGGCCGTACGAGCGGCCGCCGCTGTCCAAGGGTTTCCTGCTGGACAAGGAGCCGCGCGACAAGGCGCACGTGCACGAGGCCGACTGGTACGACAAGCACGACGTCGAGCTGCGCGTCGGCGTCTCGGTCGTCTCGGTCGACCGGGCGGCCCACGAGGTGCGGCTGTCGACCAAGGAGCCGATCGGCTACACGAAACTGCTGCTGGCGACCGGTGCGTCCCCCCGCCGCCTGGAGGTCCCCGGCTCCAAGCTCCAGGGCATCCACTACCTGCGCACCATGGGCGACTCGGCGGAGCTGAAGCAGGCGTTCGCGCACGGCGGCCGGCGCGTCGTCGTCGCCGGGGCCGGCTGGATCGGGCTGGAGGCGGCCGCCGCCGCCCGCGCGTACGGCAACGACGTCACGCTCATCGAGCCGGAACCGGCGCCGCTGCACGCCGCGCTCGGCCCCGAGCTCGGCCGCGTCTTCGCCGACCTGCACCACGAGCACGGCGTGGACGTGCGCCTCGACCAGGGCGTCGCCGGGTTCTGGGGCGCCGGGCAGGTGTCGGCCGTGGTCACCTCCGGCGGCGCCGAGGTGCCCGCGGACGTGGTCGTCGTCGGCATCGGCGTCCGGCCGAACGCGCGGCTCGCCGAGCGGGCCGGGCTGGAGGTCTCCGACGGGATCCTCGTCGACCAGTCGCTGTGCACCTCCGACCCCGACATCTACGCCGCCGGCGACGTCGCCAACGCCTACAACCCGCTGCTCGGCCGCCGGATCCGCGTCGAGCACTGGGCGAACGCGCTGAACGGCGGGCCCGCCGCCGCGCGCGCCATGCTCGGCCGGGACGTCGTGTACGACCGCGTCCCGTACTTCTTCAGCGACCAGTACGACCTCGGGATGGAGATGTCGGGCGTCGCCGCGCCGGGGGAGTACGACCAGGTCGTGTACCGGGGCGACGTCGCCTCCCGCGAGTTCATCGCGTTCTGGCTGAACGAGGGCCGGGTCGTCGGCGGGATGAACGTCAACGTCTGGGACGTGACCGGGGACATCCAGGCGCTGATCCGCTCCGGACGCCCGGTCGACGCCGGGCGGCTCGCCGACCCCGGGGTGCCGCTGGCCGGCCTCGCGGCCTGATCCGGGCCTCTTGATCTTTCTCACCGCCCGGCCGTACCGGGCCGGGGTGTAAGGCACGTACAGTCGGCCGGGTGGTGACGGAGGAGATCGCGGCGCCGGCGCGGACGCGCGCCCGCCTCGCGGTGACGGTGGCGTTCGTGGCGCACGGCCTGCTCGGCGCGGCGTGGGTGGCGCGCATCCCGCAGATCAAGGAGCACCTCGGGCTGAGCGCCGGGACGATGGGCGTGGCGCTGCTCGGCGCGCCCATCGGCGTCGTCGCCGCCGTCCGGTTCGCCGGGTGGAGCGTGCACCGCTGGGGCAGCCGCGCCACGACGATCGCCGCCGGGACCGCGGGCGCGCTGGCGCTCGTCCCGCTGGGGCTGTCGTGGAACCTCGCGTCGCTGATCTGCTCGCTGGTGCTGATGGGCGGGTCGCTCGGCCTGATGGACGTGGCGATGAACGCCCAGGGCGTCGCCGTCGAACGCGGGTACGGGCGCCCGCTGATGTCCGGCCTGCACGGCTACTACAGCATCGGGACGCTGCTGTCGGCGCTGGTCGGGTCGGCGGCGGCGCACGCGGGCGTCCCCGTGGCGGTGCACCTGACGCTCGCGGCGGTGGTGCTGGTGCTGCTGCTGGCGGTCGGCTGCCGCGACCTGCTGGACCGTTCCATCGACGTTCCGGGGGATGTCTCGGAGGACGCGGACGCGTCGTCCGCGCGGCGGCGGCCTACAGCCGTCCGGGCCGCCCGGTGGCCGCTGATCATGCTGGGCGTCATCGGGCTGTGCTCGTTCGTGGGCGAGGGCGCCATGGCCGACTGGAGCGCCATCTACCTGCGGGAGAGCCTCGGCACCGGGGCCGGCGCGGCCGGGCTCGGCTACGCCGGATGCGCGGTCGCGATGACCGCGGGCCGGCTCGCCGGAGACCGGGTCGTCGCCCGCTTCGGGCCCGTCGCCGTGCTGCGGATCGGATCGCTGGTGGCGGCGCTCGGTCTCGCCCTCGGGCTCGCGGCGGCGGACCCGGTGGCCGCCGTGTCCGGCTTCACGGTCTTCGGGATCGGCATCGCGGTGGTGGCGCCCGTCACGTTCAGCGCCGCCGGCAACGTCCCGGGCGTGCCGCCCGCCGCCGGGATCTCCCGGGTGACCGGCGTCGGCTACCTCGGCCTGCTCGGCGGCCCGCCCGTCATCGGATTCGTCGCCCAGGGCGTGGGACTGGCGTGGGCGCTGGCCGTCCCGGCCGGGCTCGCCGCGCTGATCGTCCTGCTGGCCCCGGCGGCGGGCACCGCCGAACGCTGACCGGCGGGCTCGGCCCCGGCCGGGGACGGCGGCGGGCACGGCCCCGGCCGGGGACGGGCGGTCCGTGAAGGGTGGGGCGTGTGATCCGTTTCAGCGGGGTTGTGACGTCGTTATATGTACCGTTCAGGTAAGGTCTGGGCGAGTGAGTACCATGCAGCGGTCGAGACCGGCGGGAACGGTCTCGTCCGCACCGGCCTACCGGGCGTTCTTCCGCGAACTGCTCAGCTTCGGCCTCGTCGGTTTCGTCGGCACCCTCATCATGATCTTCGGCGCGAACCTCATGCGCGCCCGGCTCGGCGGCAGCCCGGTGACCAGCGTCGCCGTGCCGACCGTCGTGTCCACGCTGAGCTCCTACCTGCTCAACCGCTACTGGACGTTCCGGCACCGCGACAGCGACGGCTCCGGCCGCGAGTTCGCGATCTTCTTCGCGCTGAACGGCGTCGGGCTCGCCATCCAGATCCTGTGCACCGGGTTCACGTACTACACCCTCGGCCTGCACGGTGGTGTCGCGTACAACCTCGGCCTCCTCGCGGGCGTCGTGCTCAGCTCGGCGTTCCGCTACTGGTCGTACAAGAAGTGGGTCTTCACCCCGGCGGCCGCCTGAATTGGGCCGGCTCGACGACGAATGGGCCGCGCACCGCCCGGCGGTGTTCGGAGCCGCCTACCGGATCACCGGCAGCGTCGCCGACGCCGAGGACATCGCCCAGGACGTGTGGCTGCGCGCCTCCGCCCGCGAACCCCTCGACGACGTCCGCGACCTGCGCGCCTGGCTGATCACCGTCGCCGCGCGGCGCGCCTACGACGTGCTCGGATCCGCGCACGCCCGCCGCGTCGACTACGTCGGGCCCTGGCTGCCCGAACCGCTGCTGACCGGCCCCGACGCCGCCGAGCCCGTGCTGGTGGACGAGACCGCCGGCACCGCGATGCTGCTCGTCCTGGAGGAGCTGTCGCCGCCCGAGCGGGTCGCGTTCGTCCTGCACCAGGCGTTCGACGTGCCCTACGAGCGGATCGCGGAGGTGCTCGGCAAGAGTCCCGCCGCCTGCCGGCAGCTCGCGTCCCGCGCCCGCCGCAAGGTCGCCGCGGCGTCCCCGCCCCGCCCCGCCCGCGCGGGGGAGCGGGAACGGGTGCTGCGCGAGTTCCGGGCCGCCTACGAGCGCGGCGACGAGGCGGCCCTGCTGGCGCTGCTCGACCCGGACGCCACCTACACCACCGACGGCGGCGGCCACCTGTTCGCCGCCCGCAAGATCATCGCGGGTGCGGGACGGGTCGTCACCGTGCTGCTGCGGGTCGCCGTCCGCAACCGGTTCACGCTCGTCCCCGCCGAGGTCAACGGGGAGACGGCGTTGCTGGTGCGCAACCGGGCGGGCCGCCTCGCCGCCGTCGACACGCTGGAGATCCGGGACGGGCGGGTGATCACGATCCGCCGCGTCCTCAACCCGGAGAAGCTCGCCGCCGCCCGCGCGACCCTGAAATGGTGACGGGCGATCGCGCGGTCCGGCTTCGCTAGCGGTTGGCCGCCCGGTTCATCGCCGCGTCGAGGTCCAGCGGGGACAGGCTCCCGGCGGTCGCGTCCAGGTCCCCGTCCGCGAGGAACGCCTCCGCCGCGCGCTGGACGGCGGTGTAGGCCGCGCCGGCCAGAGCCGTCCCCACGCTGATCCGCCGTACGCCCGCCTTCGCCAACTGCGCGACCGTCGGACCGCCCGCGAAGAACAGGCCCGCGTTCACGGGCACCGGGACGGCGGCGGTCAGCGTCTCCAGCAGGCCCAGGTCCAGCAGGCCGGGGACGAACAGGCAGGCCGCGCCCGCCTCCGCGTACACCTCCGCCCGCGCGATCACCTCGTCCAGCCGGCCCGCCGGGTCGCCGACCTGGTGGAAGAAGACATCGGTCCGCGCGTTCACCACCAGATCGGGCGCGCCCGCGCGCGCCGCCGCCTCGCAGGCCGCGGCGATCCGCTCGGCCTGCGCGGACGGCGCGACCAGCGGCTCGCCCGCCGGACCGGGGGAGTCTTCCAGATTGATCCCCGCCGCGCCCGCCGCCACGACGGCCTCGACGGTGGCCGCCACGTCCTCGGGGTCCGGGCCGTACCCGCCCTCGATGTCCGCCGTCACCGGGACGTCCACCGCACCGGCGATCCGGCCGACCGCCGCCGCCATCGCGTCGCGGCCGAGGCGCTGGCCGTCCGGCCTGCCGAGCGCCCACGACACCGCCGCGCTGGACGTGGCGATCGCGGACGCCCCGGCCCGCTCGATCACCACGGCGCTGCACGCGTCCCAGGCGTTCGCCAGGAGGAGCACCCCGTCGTGGTACGAGCGGAAGAGACCGGCCTTGTCGTTGTTCGCTGCCATGCGGCCGAACCTAGGACCGCGTATCGGCCCAGCGAAAGAGCCAATACGGCTCCATCCGATTGAGCCGATTCCGCCTGTCACACGGTGGGGCACCGCGTCGTCTCCCTGGTGACGAAGGGAGAAGCACCATGCCGCGCTTGCTCATGCAGGAGGCGACCCCCGAGGTCCACCGGGGGTTCATGGACATCGCCAAGCTCATCCACCGGGGGCCGCTGGCCCGGCCGACCCAGGAGCTCATCAAGATCCGCGCCTCACAGCTGAACGGCTGCGCGTTCTGCGTCGATCGGCACACCCAGGACTTCCGGGCGCTCGGCGAACCGGAGGAACGCGTCCACCACCTGACGGTGTGGCGGGAATCGCCGCTCTACACCGACGCCGAACGCGCCGCACTCGCCTACACCGAGGCGGCCACCCGCCGTGAACCGGTCACCGACGACGTGTGGGAGACGCTGCGCAAGCACTACCCGGACGACCGCGAGGTCGGCGACCTCGTCGCCCTGGTCTCGCTGATCAACGCGCTCAACCTGTTCGGCGTCCCGCTGCAGCTACGGCCGCCGGCGCGGAACTGACCCCGTCCCGGCCCGCGCCTCACCCGGCCGGAGGGCGCGGGCCGTGGCGCGGGGCGCGGGGCGGGGCGGGCGCCGCTCAGCGGCCCGCCGGGACGACCTTCTCCGTCTGCGTCAGCGCCTCGGCGAGGATGCCCGTCAGGTCCTGCCCGGTGCCCTGCGAGAAGATCACCTGGTCGACGCCCTGCTCGGCCAGCCGCCCGACCGCGTCGACGGCCGCGCCGACCGACGGCGTGTCGGCGAAGAAGGTCAGCGAGGTCTTCTCGATCTCGGCGTAGTCGCGGCCCTCCCGCTCGCAGTGCTCGCGGAGCACGTCCAGCTTGCGGGGCAGTTCGTCGCTGTCGAAGATGTTGCAGGCGTCGGCGTACTTCGCGACGAACCGCAGCGTCTTCTTCTCGCCCGTGCCGCCGATCAGGATCGGCGGATGCGGACGGCGCAGCGCCGGCGGCGAGTTCAGCGGGCGTTCCAGCGTGTAGTGCTCGCCCTCGAACGCCGACTCGTCGCCCTTCCACATCTGGTGCGCGATCCGGAGCGTCTCCTCCAGCCGCTCGAACCGCTCCGCCGTCGGCGGGAACCGCACGCCGAGGCCGCGCGACTCCTCGTCGTTCCACGCCGCGCCGATGCCCAGCCACGCCCGGCCGCCCGACAGGACGTCCAGCGTCGTCACCGTCTTCACCAGGATGCCGGGATGCCGGTACGTCACGCCGGTGACCAGCGTGCCCAGCGTGATCCGCTCCGTCAGCGCCGCCGCGTACGCCAGCGCGGAGTAGCCCTCCAGCATCGGCTCCTCCGCCGGGCCCACCATGTTGATCTGGAAGAAGTGGTCCATCACCCACAGCGAATGGAGCCCGCCCTGGTCGGCCTCCCGGGCGATCCGGGCGAACGTCGGGCCGATCTGGTCCGGCCCGCCGGGGAAGGTGAAACTCGGAACCTGGAGTCCGATGCGCATGGGTGATCCCTCGTGTCGTCGTGTCTCGCGTCAACTCTGCGACCTGGACCGCGCTCCAGGTCAAGTCCGGTCTCCGCTGCATACCCGTCCGGTCCTGGCCCAGTCCACGTACCGGCCTACACCGGCCAGAGCCCCGGCCAAGCCGCGCAACGCCAGCCCCGGCCGTCCACCAGCACCCGGAACGGAACGGCGTGCGGCAGCGGCGCGCCCCACACCGTCGAGCCGAGCCCGCACAGAACACTGAGCCCCACGGTAAGGCTCGCGACATGCCCCACCACAGCGACCGCTCCGACGCTGGCGCTGGCGCTGTGACGGTGCTCGGCCGCGATCGCTCGGAACGCATTCACCACCCGCTCGACCACCGCGTGCCCGGTCTCTCCGTCGGCCACCCGCTCGTCCAATTTCCCGTCCACCACCCAGGACCGCAGCACCTCAGCGGTCCTGGCCCGCGTCACCGGATCCACCGCACCTTCCAGGCCGCCGATCCCCATTTCGACGAGCCCCTCCATCTTCGTGACCCCCACCCCACGGACCCGCCCGATCGTCTCCGCCGTCCGCCACGCCCGCTCGGCCGTGCTGGCGTAGACGTGATCGATCGCCGGCAGCGCATGCGCAACCGCGTTCGCCTGCACGCGCCCGCGCTCGGTCAGCGCCGCCCCGGGAAGTGCCCCCGACGCCCCGGCCACGACATTCTCGGCCTCGGCATGCCGAAGGCATACGACTTCAAGCGCATCGTCCATCGGGGAATGATATCTGGTTTGGCCGTCTTTGATTTTGGGGTGCCTGGCGTATGGAAATTTGAGTTGGCATGGGCCTGTGGGAGGAGGATGGGTTCGGCGAGGGGCGAGAGGGGTTTTCATCTGATAGTAGGGGGCTGTTAGTAGGAAGGGTGTTCGTGTGGTGGGGTGGCGCTGGCGTACGGGGCCGCCCCTCCAAAGTCAAGGGCGCC
>NZ_BAAAMR010000068.1:0-57442 GCF_039529375.1 Actinomadura napierensis | reverse complement strand
GCCGATCCGGACGGCGGCGCGGACGGTCGCCTCGTCCCCGGCGGCGCGGGCGCGGGCCGCCCGCGCGGCCTGCGCCGCCAGGCCGGTCGCCGCGAGGCGGATGACGGGCGCCTCCTGCACGTAGACGCTCTCCCGCAGCGTCCGCTCGACCTGCTCCGCGGCCGCGTCGGGGTCGCCGTTCCACAGCGCGTGCTCGGCGGCCAGGCCGCGCGCGACGTAGGTGAGGAACGCGTCCCGCCCCCACAGCGGCGCGATCCAGCGCAGCCGCTCGGCCACCGCCGGGCTGCCCTGGGCGACCTCGGTGAACAGCGCGTACGCCGACACCTGCGCCTCCGCCGTCCGCGTGACCCGGATGCCGAAGTCCTCGGCGAGCCGGTTCGCCTCGGCCCAGTCCCCGGACGTGTAGTGGATCAGGTACCGCAGGCAGCGCAGGACGGTGCCGTAGGTGCTCCAGCCGAGGCCGCTGTCGAGGGTCCACTTCACGGCCTCGTCGGCGGCGGCGGTCGCGCCGGCCAGGTCGCCGCGGTCGAACTTCGTCCGGGCGTAGTGGAACGCGGCGCGCAGCGCGACCACCTGGCGGCCCTCCCGCAGCGCCAGGTCGCGGGCCCGCGCGAACACCTCGGCGACGCCGGTGGCGGCCTCCCGCGACTCCCGGAAGACCCCGAGCGTCACCAGCAGGCTCGCCTCGGCGCCCGTCGCCCCGGTCTCGCGCGCCAGCTCGATGGCCCGCTCCGCGAGCGCCGGCATCTCGCCGCGCTCGTCCTGGTACAGCAGGGTGCGCGCGTAGGTGGCCAGGGTGGCGGCGCGTTGGGGCGTGGGCGGGTCGGCCGGCAGCATCGCGACGGCGGCCCGGGCCATCTCCTGCGACTCGTCGTCCTCGTCGACGTCGCCGAGGTACTCGGCGAGCCGGTCGCGGAGGCGGGCGCCGAGCGGCACGTCCGCGGGGTCGGCCAGGTCGAGCAGCCGGCGCAGCCGGGAGATCGCCCGGCGCTGCTCGCCCGCCCGCCCCGAGGTGCGGACGGCGTCCAGGGACAGCCCCATCCGGTCGGTGCCGGAGGCCCCGTCCGGGTCCGGCACGGCCTCCCACAGCTCCAGCGCCCGGTCGTAGTGCTCGAACGCCTCGGCGGGCGCGCCGAGCCGCTCGGCCTCGCGGCCCGCCCGCACCGACGCGGCGAACGCGGTCGGCAGGTCGTGCGCGGCGAGGCTGTGGTGCGCCAGCTCCGCGGCGGACCCGCCCCGCTCGCCCGGACGCCCGTCCGCCGGCGCCGCGGCGAGCAGCCGGGCGAAGTCGGCGTGCAACCGGGTCCGCTCGCCGGGCAGCAGGTCGGCGTACACGACCTCGCGCAGCAGCGCGTGCCGGAAGGTGTACCCGATGCCCGCCGGGACGAGCAGCTGGTGCGAGACGACCTCGCGCAGCGCCTCCCCGACCGCGGCCTCGTCCAGGCCCGCCACCCGGCGGACCAGCTCGTCGTCGATGCGCCGCCCGGCCACCGCGGCGACCCGCACGACGCGCTGCGCGCCGTCCGAGAGCCGCTCGACCCGCGACAGCAGCAGGTCCGCCAGGCCGGCGGGCAGCTCCTCGCCGGTGCTCGCCGCCGAGTACAGCTCGGCGGCGTAGAAGGCGTTGCCCTCCGAGCGCCGGTACACCCGCTCGACCGTCTCGGCGGTCACCGGCGCCCCGCCACCCGCCAGCCCGGCCAGGTACTCGGCGATCTCGCCCGGCCCGAACGGCCGGACCTCCACGCCGGTCACGGTCGGCAGCCGCAGCAGCTCGGCGACCACCGGCCGCAGCGGGTGGCGGCGGTGCAGGTCGTCGGAGCGGTAGGTGCCGACGAGGCAGACCCGCTCGCGCGACAGCACCCGGCTGAGGAAGGTCAGCAGGTGCCGGGTCGACCGGTCCGCCCAGTGCAGGTCCTCCAGCACGAGCAGGACGGGCCGGTCCGCCTCGCCGGTCGGCGCGCCCAGCGCGCCGAGCATCCCGAGCACCGCGCCGAACAGCTGCTGCTGGCCCAGCTCGGACGCCGCGTCCGGGCCGCCCTCGCCGTCCGGGAGCAGCCCCCGCAGCACCGGGCGCTCCTCCAGCGCGGCGCGGACGTCCTCCGCCTCGGCGCCGGTGCCGCGGGACGCGGTCCACAGCGCGTCGGCCAGCGGCAGGTACGGCATGCTCTCGCCCAGCTCGGCGCACTGCCCGACCAGCACCGCGCAGCCCCGCTCGCGGGCGGTGGCGGTGAGCGCGGACACCAGGTGCGTCTTGCCGACGCCCGCGTCGCCGCTGACGAGCACGACGGCGGCGCCGCCCGCGGCGGCCCGGTCGAGCGCGGCGGTCAGCTCCGCCAGTTCGGCGGTCCTACCGATCAGCACCCGACGCCCCCTTCGGTCATCCCGCACAGTATCCCAGCGATCGGGATGTTCCGGGCCCGGAACGATCAGGGGACGGACGGCCCTCCCGGCGCCCGCGCGCCCGCGCCCGCGCCGGCGCCCGTGCCCGCGTCGGCGGCGAACCGCGCGGCCAGCGCCGCCTTGTCGGGCTTGCCGCCGGGCGTGCGGGGCAGTTCGTCGACCACCCACAGCCGATGCGGCTCGCACCGCTCGCCGAGCGACCCGCGGACCAGCGCGCGCAGCCCGTCGAGATCGACGCGCCGCCCGTCCCGCCCCACGACCGCGCCCGCCAGGACGCGCCCGGAGGCGTGGGGGAGCGCGAACACGGCGGCGTCCAGTACGGCGGGGTGGCCGGTCAGGACGTGCTCGATCGGGTGCGCGTACAGGCCGCCCGGCAGCCGGTCCTCGGCCCGGTCGAGCAGGAACAGGTACCCGTCGCCGTCCATCCGGCCGACGTCGCCGGTGCGCGCCCACTCGTCCTGCACCGCCGTCGCGGTGCGGGCCGGGTCGTCCACGTAACCGATCATCCGCTGCGGCGTCCGGACCCACACCTCGCCGACCTCGCCGGGCGGCAGGTCCGTCCCGTCCGGGGCGCGGACGCGCAGCTCGACGCCCGGCGCGGCCCGTCCCACCGACATCAGCAGCTCGGGACGGGCGTGGTCGCGCGGCTCCAGGACGGTCAGGAAGCCGCTCTCGGTCGTCCCGTAGTTCTGCATGAGCAGCGGGCCCAGCCGTCCGGCGGCCCGCGCGGTGCGGGCGGGGACCGCGGCGGCGCCGCCGTAGATCATCAGGCGCAGCGTCGTCAGGTCGGCGGGCGCGTCCTCCAGATGCTCGGCGAGCGCGTACAGGTCGGCCGGGCGGCCGGCCATCAGGTGCGTCGCGCCCTCCCGCTCGATCGCCTCGGCGAGCCGCGCCGGCGGCCCGTCCGGCTCCAGGATCGCGGTGCCGCCGCCCGCCAGCGTCCACAACGCGAACAGTTTCCGCAGGTAGCCCGCGCGCGGGGTGACCAGCAGGCGCCAGGGAGGCGGCCCGAACATGGCCCGCGCGGCGGCCAGGTGCGCGGCCTCGGTCCGGTGCGCGTACGCCACGATCTTGCTCGGGCCGGTCGTCCCGCTGCTGAACGTCGCGAAGGAGACGGCGCCGGGATCGGCGGGATGCGGCTCGCCGACCGGGCCGGGCGCCGGCGAGAGGAACAGCTCGTCGTCCAGGGCCTGCCGGACGCGCATCGGCCAGGCCGCCAGCAGCGGCTGCACGTCGTCGCGCCGGCCGGGCGCGTACAGCAGGACCGACGCGTCCAGCGCCCGCAGCGCCCGCACGGCGACCTCGACCGGCACGCCGCTCCACACCTGGACGAACGGGCATCCGAGGGCGACCGCGACGATCCGGCCGAGCAGCGACTCGGTCCCGTCGCCGTACAGGCACGCGACCGTGTCGCCCGGGCGGACGCCCCGTTCGGTCAGCCGGGCGACGGCGGCCGACACCATCTCCAGGACGTCGTCGCCGGACAGCCGCAGGCCGCCGTGCACCAGCGCCTCGCGCGGGCCCGCCGCCCGCAGGCCGTCCAGCAGCGCGGGCCCGAGCCCGGCGGTCACCGGGCCCGCCCGCCGAGCAGCACCGGCAGGGACGTCGTGCTGACCGCGAGCACCGACGGCACCGGGCGCAGTTCGTCCTCCGCCGCCGCGAGCGCGATGCCGGGGAACGCCTCGAACAGCGCCGCCAGCGCGACCTCGCCCACGAGCCTGCCGAGCGGGGCGCCGAGGCAGAAGTGCGGGCCGTGCCCGAAGGACAGGTGCGGCGGCGCGTCCGGCGCCAGGTCGAACCGCGCGGCCCGCTCGCCGTACCGGTCCGGGTCCCGCCCGGCCGCTGCGAAGCAGGCGAGGACGGCCTCGCCGCGGCGGACCGTGACGCCGCCGATCTCCACGTCCCGCGTCGCGTACCGCATGGGGAAGTGGCGCAGCGGCGGCTCCAGCCGCAGCGCCTCCTCCACCGCCGCGCTCCACGGCCGGGCGCCCGAGCGCACCAGGGCGAGCTGGTCCGGGCGGGACAGCAGCAGCCGCACCGCGTTGGTGATCAGGTTGACGGTCGTCGCGTGCCCCGCGACGAACACCTCCTGGACGGTGTCGAACACCTCCCCGGCGGTCAGCTCCCGGCCCTCCAGCGCGACCAGCTCGCTGATCAGGTCGCCGGCCGGGTTCCGCCGCCGCTCGTCGACGACCTCGCGGATCACCGCGTCCCGCGCGGTGCGCGCGCCGGTCAGCTCGTCCGCGCCGCCCCTGGTCGTGGCGAGCACGTGGCCGTGCTCGTGCAGCACCGGACGCCGGTCGCGCGGGATGCCCATGATGTCGGAGATGACGTCGCAGGGCAGCGGGTAGGCGAACTCCCGCCGCAGGTCGGCCGGGCCGGGCGGCAGCTCCGCCAGCCGGTCGACGAAGTCGGCGGTCACCGCCTCGACGCGGGGCCGCAGCGCGGCGATCCGGCGCGCCGAGAACAGCGGCGACAGCGGGCCGCGCAGCCGCCGGTGGTCGTCCCCTTCGGCGTTGAGCATCGTCCGGGCGAGCACGACCTGCGCGAGCGTGCCGGCCGGGCACAGCGACCGGCGGCCCTCCGCCGACCAGTGCCGGACGTCCCGGGACAGGTCCGGATGGGCGAGGACCGCCTCAAGCGCCGAGTACCGCGCCGCCGCCCATGCCCGCACGCCTTCGATCTCGACCGGTACCAGCGCGCCGGCCGCCCGCAGCCGCTCGTTGTCCCCGTGCACGTCCAGCGTCGCCGGATCGAGGACGAAACGGGCGGGTTCTTCGGTCGTCAGAGCCATGGCGTTCACACCCGTTCCGGGGTCGCGGCGAGCCGCCCGGCGTCGAACTCCGGCGTCCGGCCGAAGTACAGGTCGCGGACCAGTTCGCCTGCGGCCGGCGCGGTGCACAGGCCGTGCCCGGAGAACCCCGCCGCGTACAGGAACGGCGTCTCGCCCGGCAGCCGGCCGATGAACTCCGTCCGGTCCGGGCTGGCGTCGCGGACGCCGGTGAAGGCCGTCCGCACCTCCGCCCCGGCCAGCGCCGGGTACACGGCGGCGAGCCGCTCGCGGACCCGCGCCCGCCACCCTTCCCGGTCGGGCCCCGGATAGCCCATGCCGACCAGCAGCCCGTCACCGCGCTTGCGCACGAGCAGGCCGCTCGGCGCGTGCAGCGTCATCGGGACGTCCGGCACCGGTTCCCCGGACGGCGGCGGGCCGCAGGCCAGCAGCTCCTGCTCGACCGGGTCGCCGAGCGGCAACTCCCGAACGGCCGTGCGGGCCAGCGGCGCCGACCAGGCGCCGGCCGCGCAGACGACGGCGGCGGCGGTGAGCGGGCCGTCGCCGGTGTCCAGCCGGCCGGACGCGATGTCGACCGCCTTGACGGGGCAGCCCGTCCGCAGGTCCGCGCCCGCCCGCCGCGCCGCCTCGGCGAACCCGCCGACGATCGCCGCGGTGTCCGATACGTACGCGTCCGGTGACCATGCCGCCGCCAGGAGCGGGACGTCGCCGAGCAGCGGATTGCGCCGCCGCGCCTCGTCCGCGTCGATCAGCCGCACGTCCACGCCGGCGGCGCGCTGCGCCGGGAGGTCGGCCTCGAACGCCGCGACCTGCTCCGGCTCGCTGAACAGGACGAGGTATCCGACCGGCCGCAGCGGGATCGCCCTCCCGGACCGCTTCGCGAACGTCCGGTAGGCGGCCAGGCTCCGGACGGCCATCGCCGAGCTGACCGGATTGCCGGGAAAGTAGGTGCGGACGACGTCCGCGGTCGCGCGGGACGCGCCCGACCCCAGCGCGTCGCGCTCCAGCAGCACCGTCTCGACGCCCGCCTCGGCCAGGTGGCAGGCGGCCGACAGCCCGACGACCCCGCCGCCGATCACCGCCGCCGGCCCGCGGCTCACGACGCGGCCCCGGTCTGCCGCAGGTGGTCGCCGACGCTCCACGGGAACAGGTGCAGGTTCCATCCGCCCAGGCAGTTGACGTACAGCGCCATGTGCGCCAGCACCGCGGCGAAGTCCT
This sequence comes from Actinomadura napierensis, assembly GCF_039529375.1. Lineage (NCBI taxonomy): Bacteria > Bacillati > Actinomycetota > Actinomycetes > Streptosporangiales > Thermomonosporaceae > Actinomadura > Actinomadura napierensis. The sequence continues at coordinate 51,033 of NZ_BAAAMR010000068.1, read as the reverse complement.
GGCGGGTCGCGAGCCGGTCGAGGCCGTCCAGCAGCCGCTCGGTGAACGCTCCCAGCGTCTCCAGGCCGCAGTAGGCCAGGAACTCCGCCGGCACCGCGATCATCGCGCGGGCCGCCATCCGCAGCGACTCCAGCGGCATCCCCTCGTGCGCCAGCCGGACGAGTCCGCTGTAGGCGTTGTAGCCCAGCGGACGGGTCTCGCCGTTGACGAACAGCAGCGTCGTCAGCACGGTCCCGTGCGTGCCGGCGCGCGAGGCGATGCGCCCGTCGTGCAGGTCGGCGAGCTCGCGCGGCGGGTCCAGCCAGATCCGCTCGGTCTCGGCGTGCACGTCGCCGGCCAGCGCGTCCATCTCCGGATCGGCCGCGTGCAGCCGCGGCAGCCGGTGCCCGCCCGGCTCCCCGGCCCGGCGCACCTCCGCCACCACCGGCTTCTTGGACGAGTACACCGACTCCCACACGGCCCGTCCGGCGTCGGTGAGCGCGTCCAGGTCGCCGGGGACGACCCGCCCGACCGGCGTCGCCGCCATCGGCTCGGTCAGCTCGCCGTACTTGATGCCGAGATGCTGGAGCCGCGAGCAGAACAGCGTGCCGTCCGGCACCGTCCGCCGGTCCACCCGGTACGCGGCCGGCAGGTGGAGCACCTCGTGCACCGGCGCGACGTGGTAGAGGTGGTGGCCGGCGACGAGGGCGTGGCCCTGCAGGCTCCGGTAGGGCAGCGCGTCCCAGAGCGCGTCCGCGAGCACGGCGTTGCGTTCGTCCAGGTCGGCGGCCACGGTGACGCCCAGCACGGGCCAGCCGATCTCAATGCGTCGAAGAGTGTTCACAGTGCGTAGCGGTACCCTCCGACCTGCGAAAACATGCCCTCTGACCTGCGAAGACACGGCCCGCGAACGGCATGGCCGCGCCCCCGTTCCGCGCCCTGCCCGCACAGCGGCGGGCCCCGGATCCGGCGGGGGCGGATCCGGGGCCCGTCTTGGACGGAGGCGTCAGCCGGCGAGGGCGGGGACCTTCTCGGCCTCGAGCTCCGTCTCGTCCTCCGCCGCCTCCGCGGTCGGCTCCGGCTCGGGGACCGGCAGCACCCGCTCGTAGGCGCGCAGCGTCTCGCCCGCGATCCGGTCCCAGGAGTAGCGGGACCGGGCCCGGTCCGCCGCCGCGATCGAGTAGCCGTGCAGCGTGGTCTCCTCGCCGAGCAGCCGGCGCACCGCGCGGCCGATCATCGCGGGCCGCCCGGCCGGCACGTGCAGCCCGGTGATCTTGTCGAGCACCTCGTCGGTGTTGCCGCCGGCGGGCGTCGCCACCACCGGCACGCCGCAGGCCATGGCCTCCAGCGGCGCCGCGGGGGACGGCTGCGCCGGGGTCAGGCACAGCGCGAGGCTCGCGGTGCGCAGCAGCTTCGGCAGCGACTTGCGCGGCAGCCGGCCCAGGAAGATCACGCGGTCGGCGACGTGCAGCTCCTTGGCCAGCATCATCAGCCGGTGGACGACCGCGTCGTTCTCCAGGTCCTCGCGGGCGGGACCGCCCGCCACGGCCAGCTCGGCGCCGGGCACGTGCACCAGCGCGCGGAGCGCGGTCGCCACGTCGCCGGTCTCCAGGTCGTCGCAGACCATGACCAGCCGGTCCCGGTCGCCGTGCGGCATCGCCGGGCCGACCTGCGCGAACTGCTCGGCGTCCACGGCGTAGGGGACCACCGCGACCGACGGCCGCGGCACGCCCATCCGGACCACCGCGCCCGCCTCCTCGGCGTGCCCGGCGACGACGATGTCGGCGCCGCGGCCGATGGCCTTCTCCAGCCGGTCGCGGTGCGGGTGCACGGTGCGCCCGGCGCGCCGCTCGGCGGCGGCCACACCGTGGTAGCTCTGCGCGAAGGGGATGCCGAGCTCGCGGGCGACGGCGCAGGCGGCGAGGCCGCCGATCCAGCCGTGCGCGTGGACGATGTCGGGGCGTCCGGCACCGGACCAGCGGTGCCGGAGCTCGTCGGCGAGGTCGCGGACGTGCTCGAGCAGCTCGTCGTCGGTCAGCGGGCGCGCCGGGCCGGCGTCCAGCCGCACCAGGGTCGCGCCGGGGCCGAGCCGGACCCGGCCGCGGGCGTCCTCGTCCTGGCGGCGGGCGTAGACCGTCACCTGGTGGCCCGCGTCACCGCGGGCGAGGGAACGGGCGAGATCCCGGACGTGGACTGACTGCAGGTGTTCGCCGTCAAGGTCGGAGGCGGACACGAGAGCGATGTTCAGCTTGCGGTGCATGACGTATCCTCCGGGACAACACAGGGGAAGCCTGGAGGTATCTGCGTCGTAGACACCTGACTCGCTGGAGACTATTTCCGGCCGCTCTCTCCGTCAAACCTCGCGAATCGGAACGCTCTCCCCATCGCGCCCCGGCTCCGCCCCTCACCAGCGTGGATACTGGAAGGGATGGACGAAAGTTCGCTCTGGTACGTCGCGTACGGCTCGAACCTCTTCCGCGAGAGGTTCGCCTGCTACCTGTCCGGAGGCCGTCCCGCCGGCGGCGCCCGCCGCTACACCGGCTGCCGCGACCCCCGGCCCGCGCGCGCCGAGCTGTCGATCACGGTGCCCGGCGGCATCTACTTCGCGCTGATCTCCCAGGTGTGGGGCGGCGGCATGGCCTTCTACGACCCGGCCCTGCCCGGACGGGCCGCCGCCCGCGCCTACCTGCTGACCCGCCGCCAGTTCTGCGACGTGATGTCCCAGGAGATGCGCCGCGACGTCGGCACCGACCACGACCTGTCGAAGGCCGTCGCGCACGGCCGCCAGCGCATCGGCCCCGGCCGCTACGAGACCATCGTCAGGGTCGGGGAGCGGGGCGGCCACCCGATGCTGACCTTCACGGCGCCGCACGCCTCTTCCGCCGCCGAGCTGAACGCGCCGTCCGCGCCGTACCTCACCATGCTCGGCCACGGCCTGCACGAGGCGCACGGTTGGGCGCCCGCCCGCGCCGCCGCCTACCTCGCCGCCTGCCCCGGCGCCCGCGGCGCCTGGACCCCGCACCGCATCGCCGCCCTCCTCGACCCGCCCCGCCGTCCCGCCGACCGCGCCACGGGGCTACCGTCGTCGCATGAACGTCGGTGACGTCGTTGACGACTTCGAACTGCCCGACCAGACGGGCGAACCGCGCACCCTGACCGGCCTGCTGGAGCAGGGGCCGGTCGTCCTGTTCTTCTACCCGGCCGCCATGACCCCCGGATGCACCGCCGAGGCCTGCCACTTCCGCGACCTCGTCGCCGAGCTCGCCGAGGTCGGCGCCCACCCCGTCGGCGTCAGCGCCGACGCGGTCGCCAAGCAGAAGGAGTTCGCCGAGAAGCACTCCTTCGCCTACCCCCTCCTGTCCGACCCCGAAGGCATCGTCCGCGCCCGCTTCGGCGTGAAGCGCGGCCTCGCCCTCATGCCCACCAAACGCCAGACGTTCGTGATCGACACCGACCGCCGCGTCCTCGCCGTCGTCAAGAGCGAGGTCCGCATGAACACCCACGCCGACAAGGCCCTGGAAGCCCTGCGGGCCCGCAAGTAGGCGCCCTCCACTCCGCCGGCGCTCCGCTGCTCAGGGGGCGGGCACTACCGGGAGGACGATGGCGCTCGGGTGGTCCGGGGTGTGCAGGATCTCCTGGTCGGCGGTGAGCATCTCGGTGGCGGTGCCGATGGGGGCGCCGGTGCCGGGGTTGCGGGCGACGCGGGGGTAGGCGCCGCTGGCGATCTGGACGCGGACGCGGTGGCCGCGCAGGAAGCGGTGACCGGCGGGCCACAGCTCGACGGTGACGCGGCGGACGCCGTCCTCGCCGGTCTCCGGCGTGCCGGAGACGAGCCGCCGCATGCCCTCGCAGAGGTTGCGGGACTCGCCGTCCGGGTCGACGTCGCAGAGCCGGACGACGAAGTCGGTGTGCTCCCGGTTCGACCGGATGTGCAGGTCGGCGGTGACCGGGCCGATGATCTCCAGGTCGTCGTCCAGCACCGGCGAGGTGTAGACGAGCACGTCGCGGCGGCGTTCGAGGCGGCGCTGGTCGGTGACGGGGTGGGTCTCGCCGAGCAGGGTGGGGCCGCCGAGGAACGGCGTCGGGTGCTCCGGGTCGTACCGGTAGGTGTCGGGTTCGGACGCGGGCGGCTCGTCGGGGGAGAGGGCGCCGGCGGGCTGCAGGTGCCAGCGCTCCTCGCGCATCCCGGGGACGGGCCAGTCGGGGAACTCGCGCCACTCGTCCACGCCGGTCACCAGCAGCCGGACGGGCTGTTCGCGCAGGCCGGACGGGTCGTCGAGCAGGTGCGCGCGGAACCACTTGACGGACTCGGCCACCGAGCCGCGCATCATCCGCTGGTCGGCGTGGAACCAGGGCCCGATGGTGAGGTAGGGGCGGTGGCCGGCGGCGCGGAGCGCGGCGTAGTCCTTGAGCTGCCACGGCAGGAAGATGTCGTACCAGCCGCCGGTCATGTTCACCGGCGCGTCCACCTGCGAGACGGTGGGGCTGAAGTCGCGCTTGTCCCAGAACGGGGTGTCGGGGCCGTTGACCAGGAGCTCCTGGAAGAAGCGCTGCTGCTCGCCCGTCGCGAGCCGGTCGAGCTCGGCGAGCGGGCGCCCCGACAGCGCGGCGCGCCGGGCCCGGCGCGGCGACATGATGCCGGTGGTGATGCCGGAGAGTGAGTTCTTCATCCGGGCCGTGAGGTCGACCCAGATCAGCAGGGACTCCAGCGCGAAGGTGCCGCCGACGTTGATCGCGTCGCGGAAGGTGGACGCGGTGACCTGCATCGACAGGGCCTTCAGCTCCGGCCCGGCCTCGGCGGCGACGGCCCACTGCACGTAGCCGAGGTAGCTCGGGCCGTGCATGGCGAAGGATCCGCCGAACCACGGCCGGTCCTTGAGCCAGGCGATGGTGGCCAGGCCGTCCTCGCGCTCGTCGAGCGCCTCGAACACGCCGCCGGAGCCGAAGCCGCCGCGCACGCTCTGCACCACGGCCTGGAAGCCGTGCGAGGCGAACGCCTGCCCGCACATCAGCCCGAACGGCCCGCGCCGCCCGTACGGCGAGCGGACGAGCACGACCGGCGCCCGGTCGACGTCGGCGGGCGCGTACCGGTCGGCGAGCAGCGTCACCCCGTCGGCGGCCGGGACCTTCAGGTCGCGGTCGACCGTCACCTTGTGGGGGCCGTTCCGCAGTCCGAGCGCCGTGACCCCGAGCCGGCGCATCCTCTCCACGCCTACCACTTGATCGATCGTATCCGCCGCGAGAGGGGGGCATGGCTGTGAGGTGTCTCGCAGAGTCGCGGGGTTTCACTACGATCGAGGGCGGTTTGCGGCAAGGATGGCGCGTTGCCGATGGAACGGGCGGCGCGAGCCGTCCGGGGGAGGGATCGATGCACGCCTTTGACGGGGTGAGCTGGGAGCGGGTCGTCGCCGCCGCCGTCGTGATGGTCGTCGCCCTGGCGATCGCGGTGGTGCTGCGGCTGCTCACCGGCCGCCTGCTCAGCCGGGCCGGGGACACCCGCTGGGCCTGGGACGACCTCGCGGCGCGGCTGGTGCGGGACCTGGCGATGCCGGTCGCGGTGCTCGGCGGCGCGTGGATCGCCGCGAACGTGCTGGAGCTGCGGCGCGGCACGCTGGACGTCTCGGCCAAGGTGCTGACGGCCGCGACGATCCTGGTGGTGTCGCTGGCGCTGGCGCGGCTGATCGCGGGGGTGGTCGGCTCCGTCGCGTCCGCCCGGCAGGGCGTCGCCGCCAACGTGTCGATCTTCGCGAACATCACCCGCGTGGTGGTGATGGGCCTCGGCGTGCTCATCATGCTGCAGAGCCTCGGGATCTCGATCTCCCCGCTGCTCGGGGCGTTGGGCGTCGGCGGCCTGGCGGTGGCGCTGGCCCTGCAGGACACCCTCGCCAACCTGTTCGCGGGCGTGCACGTGCTGGCGTCCAAGACCATCGAGCCGGGCGACTACATCAAGCTGAGCACCGGCCAGGAGGGGTACGTCGTCGACATCAACTGGCGCAACACCTCCATCCGGACGCTGTCGGACAACATCGAGGTCATTCCGAACGCGCGGTTCTCCGACTCCATCCTCACCAACTACCACCGGCCCGCCCAGGACATGTCGCTGCTGATCCAGGCGAGCGTGGCCTACGAGAGCGACCTGGAACACGTCGAGAAGGTCGTCGTCGAGGTCGGGGGGCAGGTGATGAACGAGGTCGAGGGCGGCGTCAAGGAGGCCGAGCCGCTGGTGCGCTTCCACACCTTCGCCGAGTCCGGGATCGGCTTCACCGTGATCCTGCGGACGGGCGAGTTCGGCGACCAGTTCAGGATCAAGCACGAGTTCGTCAAGCGGCTGCACCGCCGGTTCGGCGAGGAGGGGATCGAGATCCCGTATCCGCGCCGGCAGCTCATCCTGCCCGCCGCGCCCGACGCCGCCGCCTCCAACCGCGCCGCCGTCCCGCATCCGGCGCCCTGACCCGCACGGCGGGCCCGCCCGCTGCGTGCGACCGCCCCGGTGACCCGCGGCTCCCGGCCGCCCCGGTGACCCGCCCGGTCAGGGGCGGAGCATCGGCATGATGACGTCGTCGACCAGCGAGACGACGAACGCGTCGGTGATCTCGGACGACTCGGTGAGCGTGTGGTACACGATCATCGCGGGGCCGGCGTTGGCGACCTGCCGGGTGGCCGCCCCGGGACGGACCGCGCCGCGCTCGGCGCCGTCCACGAGCACCCGGTACAGCGCCTCCTTGAGCGGTTCGCTCAGCCGTGACTTCACGACGTCGTGCATGAGCCCCTTGCCCTCGGTGCCGCTGGTCTCCTCCTTGAGCACTCGGATCGGCGCGCCGTGGCAGGTCTCGATCGTCTCGCGGAACGTCCGGCAGAGCCGCAGGACGTCCGCGCGGACGTCGCCGGTCGGCTCCTGGGCGGGCGGCTCAGGGAGCGCGTGCTTGAGCGCGTCGGTGATGAGCTCGTCTTTGGACTGCCAGCGCCGGTAGAGGGCGGCCTTGCCGGTGCGGGCGGCGGCGGCGACGCCCTCCATGGTCAGTTTCCGGTAGCCGACCGCTTCGAGCTGCTCGAACACCGCGTCGTAGATCGCCGCCTCCAGCGCGCCGCCGCGCCTGCGGGTGGCCGGGGTCACCGCGCCCTCCCGAAAATAGTGAACGCGGACGTTCTCTCTTCTGCCGATCGGTGGTACGTTCCTCGCATAGTGTACGTCGCCGTTCCCTAAATCTCTGTTCCGGAGGTTCGCCTTGCCCGCCGCACCGCACGGTCGGACGGCCGCGCCGCAGGAGCCCGCCGCTCCGCCGGCCGGTCCCCGCCCCCATCATCGTCCAGGGGCCGTCCTCGCCGTCATCGTGGGCTGCCAGCTCATGATCGGCCTCGACACCTCCGTCGTCACCATCGCGCTCCCGGACCTGCGGGCGGGCCTCGGGCTGTCGACCGGGGGGCTCGCCTGGGTCCAGAACTCCTACATGCTCGCATTCGGCGGCCTGCTGCTTCTCGGCGGGCGCGTCGGCGACGTGTTCGGCCGCCGCCGCACGTTCGCCGCCGGGGTCGCCCTGTTCACCGCCGCGTCCCTGCTCGGCGGGTTCGCGAACGCCGGCTGGTGGCTGCTGGCGGCGCGCGCCGCGCAGGGCGTCGCCGCCGCCGTCGCCGCGCCCAGCGCCATGGCGCTGATCGCCACCAACTTCGAGGGGCCCGCCCGCGTCCGCGCACTGAGCGTCTTCTCCGCCGTCACCGGCGCCGGTGCCGCCGTCGGCATGCTCGTCGGCGGCGTGCTCACCGAGGCCGCGTCCTGGCGGCTGGTCTTCTTCGTCAACGTTCCGGTCGGCGTCGTGCTGGCGCTGCTCGCCCCGCGCGTGCTCACCGAGACGGCCCGCCGCCCGGGACGCTTCGACGTGACCGGCGCCGTGATGTCCACCGCCGGGATGACCGCGCTCGTCTACGCGCTGATCCGGGCCGGCTCGGACGGCTGGGGCGACGGCCCGGCGCTCGCCGCGTTCGGCGCCGCCGCCGTCCTGCTCGCCGGGTTCGTCCTCGTCGAGCCCCGCGTCCCGCAGCCCGTCATGCCGCTGTGGCTGCTCACCGGGAGGGACCGCGCCGCGTCCTACCTGTGCCAGCTGCTGCTGGTCGGGGCGAACTTCGGCGCGTTCTTCTTCTGCACCCTCTACCTCCAGCAGGTCCTCGACTACGGGCCGCTCAGGGCCGGCGCGGCGTTCCTGCCGTTCGTCGGGCTCCAGTTCGTGACGGTCCGGGCCGCACCGCGCCTGCTGCAGCGGCTCGGCGCCCGCGTCCTGGTCATCGCCGGCATGGCCTGCGCCCTGGCCGGGCTTCTGTGGCTGACCCGGCTCTCCCCGGGGGACGGGTACGCGGCCGGGGTGCTCGGCCCGTTCATGCTGATGGGCGCGGGCGGCGGCCTGTCGATCATGCCGCTGAACGCGACGATCCTCGGCAGCGTGGACCCCGCGGACTCCGGCGCCGCCTCCGGCGTCGCGCAGACGATGCTGTGGTCGGGCGGGTCGCTGGGCTCGGCGGTGATGGTGACGGTCTTCGGCTCGCGGCACGCCGACACAGCCGCGCTCCTGCACGACATGGACGCCGCGTTCGCGACCGGCGCGGGCTTCGCTGCCGCAGCGCTGCTGGTCGCGGTGGTCGTGCTGCGGGTCCGGCGGTGACCCTGCGAGCGGGGGCCGGCCGGGGCACCGGCCGGCCCCCGCTCGCAGGGTTCCCGGTCAGGCCTTCGGGGAGCGGGTGTCGGCGAGCCGGCCGCCGATGCTGCCGGCGGCGTAGTCAAGGTGCTTCTCCAGCGCGACGAGCGCCCCGTCCTCGGGGTAGGAGTCGAAGCGCACGTCGTCGGCCAGCGACCGCATGATCATCAGGCCGCGGCCGTGCTCGGAGACCGGGTCGGGTTCGGGCACCCGCTCGGCGTCGAAGCCGCCGCCCGAGTCGATCACCTTGATCACGCAGCGCTCGTCGTGGATCGCGGCGCGCACCGTGTAGTCGTCGCCGTGCCGGGCGTGCCTGATCACGTTCGTGCACGCTTCGGTCAGCATGATCTCGATGTCGCCGCGGATGTGCTCGTCCACGCCGAGGGCCTGCAACGACGCGTCCAGGATCTTGCGCGTCGCGGGGACGCTCGCCGTCTCCCGGGGGAGCAGGAGGTCCAGGCTGATGTCCATGTCGCGTCTCCGTCGTCTCCGGCGTCCGTCACCATGACTGGTGCCCCGGCGCCCGCGCTCAAACATCCGGTTCAGTCCGCGGAAGCCCCATGGGCCCCGGCGGTCCCGGCGTTCCCCTCGGCACCGTCCGGCCATGCGCCGCGCCCCGCGATGTCCAGGACGAGCGCGCCGATGTTCCACGCGTCGTCGGCGCCGCAGTGGTGCCGGCCCTCCAGCGGCAGCCCCGCGTGCCGCAGCGCCCCGGCCATGCCCAGCCGGCGCGGCAGCGCGTGCGCGGCGGAGTAGGCGGCCTTGGCGTTGGTGTGCCGCCGCCCGAACGGGTACCGGACGCCGCCGGCGCACTGCCGCTCGAACTGCTTGCGGTCGTAGTCGCCCCAGCTCGCCCACGCCCGGAAATGCGACCGGTGCTCGCGCTCCAGCAGCGCGCACGCCTCGGCGAAGGAGATCCCGCCGTCCACCTCGTCCTGCGTGAGCCCGGTCAGCTCAGTGCAGAACGGGCTGACCGCCGACCGTTCCGGCCGCACCAGGATCCGGTGCTTCGCGACGCGCCTGCGCTCGCCGAGGTCGACGACGCAGAGCCCGATCTCGATGATCTCGTTGACCTGTCCGGGGGCCCGGTGCTCCCAGCAGGTCGCCTCGACGTCGACCACGTTGAGGTACCGGCCGAACCGCTCGTCCATGGACCGCGACGGTACCGGCGCGCGGGCCGGCGGCACGACCGGTTTTCCCGGCGCCCCGCCGCCGTCAGGGCGTCTCGGCCGGGCGCGGCGCGTAGTCGTCCACGTACTCCTGCCCTGACAGGCTCTGGATCGCCTCCATGATCTCGTCGGTGACCTGCCGGGCGACCTTGCCGCGCGGCATCCCGTCGTCGCGCCCCGCGAACCGCATCGGCGGACCGATCCGCACCCCGATCCGGCCCGGCTTCGGGACGACCTGCCCGCGCGGCTGCACCTTGTCGGTGCCCCTGATCGCCACCGGCACGACCGGCGCGCCGGTCCGCATCGCCAGCCGCGCCACCCCCGTCCGGCCGCGGTAGAGACGTCCGTCCGGCGACCGGGTCCCCTCGGGGTGGATCGCGAAGACGTCGCCGCGCTCCAGCACGGCCGCGCAGGTGTCGAGCGCGTCGAACGCGGCCCGCCCGCCCGAGCGGTCCACCGCGATCGCGCCGACGCCGCGGAAGAACGTGGCGGTCGCCTGGCCCTTCATGCCCGTCCCGGTGAAGTACTCGTTCTTGCCCAGGAAGTGGACGCGGCGCGGCACGATCAGCGGCAGCACGAACGAGTCGACGAACGCCAGGTGGTTGGCCGCCAGGATCACCGGCCCCGTGCGCGGCACGTTCCGCAGACCGCTCACTTGCGGAAGGAACGCCACCCGCATCGCGGGGCCGAGAACGACGTACTTCATCAGGGGATAGACAACGCGTTCGGGATCCATGTCCGAGAACGCTATGGCGCCTGCGCCCGCCCCGGCGGTGGGGCACCGTTACAAGTTCGACCCTTGGAAATTTGTAGGTCTCCGCACTGGCGCCCCTTGGGGCGGACGCTCCGCCGACGTCAGGAGCCGCTGCCGGAGGCCGCGCCCGAGGCCATCGCGGCACGCTGGGAGCGGAGGGCCTTGCGGGCCGCCACCGGCGCCGGGCCCGACCGCGCCGTCAGCTCCTTGATCCGCTGCTTGTGCCGCCGCCGCTCCGGCCCCGGCAGCACCGACTTCAGCTCGCCCGCCGCCGCCAGCGCCACCGCCGCCGCGTCGTAGCTGTTCACGTGCGCCACCGGACGCCCCCGCAGCGCCGACGACGCCCCGCCCCACAGGTCCTTCACGACGCGCGGGTCCCGCACGGTGACCTCCTCGTACGGGAAGAGCCCCAGCCTCCGGCGCCCCCGCACCCGGATCCAGCCGTCCCGCACCAGCTCGTCCCGGACCGTCCGGACGAAGGCCCGGCTGTCCTTGCGTACCCAGTGCTGCCAGGACCGCGGGCGCGACGCGGAGATCTGCGCCAGCACGCCGTACGGGTCCTCGCCCGGCGTGCCCGGCACCGGCCGGCCCCGCCGCTCCTCCAGCCGCCCGTCCAGGAACAGCTCGGTCAGCGCCGCCGCCCGCAGCACGTACCCGAGCTGCGGGCCGCGCGCGGTCAGCTTCTGCTTGCGCAGGTCGTACGCCAGCAGGTACATCCTCGCCGGCAGCGTGTCCGGAACCTCGACCATGCCTACTCCTCGCTCGCCCCGGGCCGCGGGCCGCGCTCGTCGCCCGGCGCCCCCTGTCCATCCGATACCCCGTGCTCGCCGGGGCCCTTGCGCGGCCGGCCCGGCCGTCGCATCCGCCCGGCCGCCCCGGGCATCCGCCCGGCGTCGGCCAGCGCCTGCCGCAGCAGGAACTCGATCTGGGCGTTGGTGCTGCGCAGCTCGTCCCCGGCCCACCGCGCCAGCGCGTCGTGCACGGCCGGGTCCAGCCGCAGAAGGATCTTCTTGCGCTCCGTGGCCACGGCCCGCGGTCACTGGTAGAGGGTGCCGGTGTTGACCACCGGCTGGGCGTCCCGGTCGGCGCACAGCACGACCAGCAGGTTGCTGACCATCGCCGCCTTGCGCTCCTCGTCCAGCTCCACGACGTCCTCCTCGTCCAGCCGCTCCAGCGCCCGGTGCACCATGCCGACCGCCCCGTCCACGATCCGCTCCCGCGCGGCGACGACCGCGCCCGCCTGCTGCCGGCGCAGCATCGCCTGCGCGATCTCCGGCGCGTACGCCAGCCGGGTGATCCGCGACTCGACGATGCCGACGCCCGCCGAGGCGACCCGCTGCCGCAGCTCCTCCGACAGCTGCCCGGTGATCTCGTCGGCGTTGTCGCGCAGCGAGGTCCGGTCGCCGGCGTCGTAGGGGAAGCTGCCCGCGATGTGCCGGACGGCCGCCTCGGTCTGGAACGCGACGAACTCCACGAAGTCGTCCACCTCGAACACGGCACGGGCGGTGTCGCGCACCTGCCAGACGACCACCGCCGAAATCTCGATCGGGTTGCCGTCCAGGTCGTTGACCTTCGCCAGCCCGGTCTCGTGGTTGCGGATCCGGGTCGACACCCGCCGCCGTTCGGTCAGCGGGTTCACCCAGCGCAGCCCGTCCTCGCGGACCGTCCCCTTGTACCGGCCGAGCAGCTGCAGCACCCGCGCCTCGCCCGGCGCCACCGGCGTCAGCCCCGCCGCCGCGACCATCCCCGCGATGATCAGCAGCACCCCGACCGCGATCCCGGCCGCCATCGCGGCGCCGCCGCCGGCGGCGAAGCCGGCCACGAGCACCGCGATCCCGGCCAGCACGAGCACCGCGGCGGCCCCCAGCATCGGCCACCCGCCCCGGTCGCGCGCCGCGCGCTCCCCGATCCGCGGCCTGGGCATCTCCACCTGCGCCGTAGCGTCCACCACGCTCGCCTCCTCCTCGGTTATCACCAACATAGCAAAGTGATATCACTTTATCCAAACGCGGAAGGCCCGGCCCTGGACGGGACCGGGCGCTTCCGGGAGGGGCTACTTGGCGGCCGGGACGGGCCCGGCGCCGGCGTCCTCGACGGCGTCGGGGATGACCTTGGGGACGGACCGGAGCGTGACGAGGGCGAACACCGCGACCAGGGCGGCGAGGCCCGCGCTGCACAGCAGGGCGCCGTGCATGCCGTCCACGAAGGCGCCGCGGGCGGCCCCGAGGACCTGGCCGCCGAGCCGGCCGGGAAGCGCGGACGCGGCCTCGAACGCGCCGGCGAGGGAGTCGCGGGCGGCGGACGCGGCCGGCGCGGGCACGTTCGCCGGCAGGTGCAGCGCGTCGCGGTAGACGGCGTTCAGGACGCTGCCGAGGATCGCCATGCCGAGCGCGCCGCCGAGTTCGGTGGCCGTCTCGGAGATCGCCGACGCGGCGCCGGAGCGGTCCTTCGGGACCGAGGCGAGGACGGTGTCGGCGGTGGTGGTCAGGGCCATTCCCATCCCGGTGCCGGACAGCAGCATGGCCGGCAGCATCGTCCAGTACGAGGTGTCCAGGCCGACCGTGAGGAAGAGGGAGAACCCGCCGGCGGCGACCAGCATGCCGATCGCGACGACGCGGGCCCGGCCGAGGGCGCCGATCAGCGGCGGGGCGAGCGCGGCGCCGCCGATCATGGCGCCGGCCGCGCCGGGCAGCCCTGCCAGGCCCGCCTTCAGCGGCGACCAGCCGAGCGCGAGCTGGAAGAACAGCGAGAAGATCAGCGACTGGGCGACCAGTGCGAACATCGCGAACATGTTGGTGCCGACCGAGCCGGAGAACGCGGCGCGGCGGAACAGCCGGACGTCGATCAGCGGCTCGGCGATCCGGGTCTGCCGGAACCAGAACGCGGCGAGCGCCACCGCGCCGGCCACCGCGGCGACGGCGACCTTCGGCTCGTCGAGCCCGTGCGCGGCCGCCTCCTTGACCGCGTACACCAGGCCGAGGACGCCGGTGATGGACAGCGGCACGCTGGCCAGGTCCAGCCGTCCGGTCACCGCGGCGCGGGCCTCCGGCAGCACGACCGACCCGGCGAGGAGCGCCACGAGCATGATCGGGACGTTGATCAGGAAGACCGAGCCCCACCAGAAGTGGTCCAGCAGCGCGCCGCCGATGACCGGGCCGAGCCCCACCGCGAGGCCGCCGACGCCGCTGAAGATGCCGACCGCCATCGTCCGCTCCTTCGGGTCGGTGAACACCCGGCGGATCAGCGACAGCCCGGACGGCATCAGCGTCGCGCCGGCGACGCCGAGCAGCGCCCGCGCCGCGATCAGCAGCTCGGCGCTCGGCGCGTAGGCGGTCACCGCGGACGCGGCGGCGAACAGCGCCGTGCCCATCAGCAGCAGCTTCTTGTGCCCGATCCGGTCGCCGATCCCGCCCATGGTGATCAGCAGGCCGGCGAGCGCGAACCCGTAGGCGTCCGCGATCCACAGGATCTGGGTGGCCGAGGGGTGCAGGTCGGCGCTCAGGTGCGGGACGGCCTGGTTGAGCGCGGTCATGTCGATGTTCGGCACGATGGCGAGCAGGCAGCAGATCGCGAACGTGCCCCATTTGCGGGCTGAGGAGTACATGTCCGCAAGGTTCGCCGGGTGCGCTGACCGTGCGCGCACCGTCCGCTGACCGTCCCGCGCTTGGCTCGTGCGTGGCTCGCGCCCGGCTCGTGCGTGGCTCGCGCCGGGCCCGCGCCCGGCTGTCAGCCCTCGGTCAGTTCCCGCCAGGAATCGGGCTGGGGCAGGCCGCCCCCAACGTTGAGCATCGCGAGCCCCTCGTCGCGGGTGAGGGTCGCGCCCTCGGCGAAGGCGGCGTCGTAACCGGCGTCGCCGAGCGCGGCCCGGGCGTCCGCCGCGACCCGTCCGGCGTCATCGTCGCCGGGGACCTGGACGCCGCGCAGCGTCGACGCGACCCCCGCCAGCAGCGCCGCGCGCTTCGCGTCGCCGTCCGCGAGGGCGGCGCCGCCCAGCCCGACCGCCGCCGCGGCCTGGTAGGTGAAGATCGGATGGTCGAACGAGATGTCCAGCGCCTCGCGGAACAGCTCCCGCGCCCGCGCCGCGTCGGCGTTCCCGTCCAGCTCGAGCCAGCCGAGCCCGACCAGCGCCGTGCCGCGCACCGCCGTCGCGATGAACCGCTCCGACGCGAACCCGGTCAGCGCCGTCTCGTACAGCCGCCGCGCCTCGCCCAGGTCGCCCCGCAGCCGCGCGATCCGCGCGAGCCCGGCGTACCCGCCGGCGACCTTGTCCGGGGCGCCCGCCCGGCGCGCCAGCTCGATGCCGCGCTCCAGCTCGGCGGCCGCCCGGTCCGCGTCGCCCGCCCGGACGAGGACCTCCGCGCGCCGGTACAGCAGATCCGCGGTGTCCTCCAGCGCGCCGAGCTGCCCGGTCAGCTCCAGCGCCTCGTCCAGCAGCTCCAGCGCCCGGTCCAGGTCGCCGCGCCAGGCCGCGACCTGGGCGAGCGGGTCGAGGGAGTTCGCCGTGCCCCAGCGGTCGCCGCAGGCCCGGAAGCCCGCGACCGCCGCGGTGCACGACTCCTCCGCGCGGTCGACGTCGCCGCTGAACTGGCGCAGGAACCCGTCGCTCATGTGGATCAGCGCCTGCGCCCACGGGTCGGCGCCGACGTGCACCGCGAACACCGCGAACTGCGTCCGGCTGGGCCCGGCGGTCAGCGCGTACTGCACGATCGTGGACGGGTACGTCAGCACCCGGCGGATGCCGTGCAGCAGCGCCTCGGCCCGGTCCAGCCACGCCTGGGCGCGCCCGCCCGTCACGCCCGCCGACACCGCGTTCATCACGCACAGGACGTACTCCTCCTCGCACCCCTCCGGCGGGTCGAGGCCCACGACGTCCAGCAGCCCGGACGCGATCGAGGCGCCCTCGACCCGCCCGCGCAGCCACCAGTACCACGACATCGCCGCCACCAGCCGCAGCGCGACGACGGTGTCCAGCCGCACGCACCGGCGCAGCGCCGCGTGCAGGTTGCCGTGGTCGGCGGCCAGCAGCCCGAGCCACTCCAGCTGCTCGGCGCCCCGCAGATGCGGTTCCGCCCGCCGCGCCAGGTCGAGGAAGTACGCGGCGTGCGCCCGCTCGAACCGCTCCGCCTCGCCCGCCTCCGCGAGCCGCTCGGCGCAGAACGCCCGGACGGTGTCGAGCATCCGGTACCGCGTCCCGTCGCTCTGCAGCAGCGACTTGTCGGCCAGCTCGACCAGCAGCTCGTCGGCGTCGTCGAGGTCGCAGACCTGCGCGGCCGCCTCCAGCGTCAGGCCGCCGGAGAACACCGTCAGCCGCCGCGCGAGCGTCTGCTCCGCCTCGTCCAGCAGCTCCCAGCTCCACTCCACGACCGCCCGCAGCGTCTGGTGCCGGGGCGCCGCCGTCCGGTTCCCGCGCGACAGCAGCCGGAACCGGTCGTCCAGCCGGTTCGCGACCTGCTCCACCGGCAGCGACCGCAGCCGCGCCGCCGCCAGCTCGATCGCCAGCGGCAGCCCGTCCAGCGCCCCGCAGATCCGCAGCACCGCCTCCGCGTTGCCCTCGTCCACCGCGAAGCCGGGACGGACCGCCGCGGCCCGGTCGGCGAACAGCCGCACCGCCGGGTACCGGGTCACGTCGCCGGCGGGCGTGCCCTCCGGCGGCAGCGCCAGCGGCGGCAGCGGCCACAGCGCCTCCCCGGTGATCGCCAGCGCCTCCCGGCTGGTCGCCAGCACCCGCAGCTCGGGGCAGGCGCTCAGCAGCCGGTGCGCCAGCGGCGCGACCGTCGCCACCACGTGCTCGCAGTTGTCCAGGACGAGCAGGATCCGCCGCCCGCTCAGCGCCGTGACCAGCCGCTCCGCCGCGTCCGCCGGACGCTCCCCGGGCGCGGGCATCATCCCGCCCTCGCGCAGCCCGAGCGCCCCGAGCACCGCCGTGGTCACCTCGGCCCGGTCGACCGGCGCCAGGTCGACGAAGCAGACCTCGCCGTCCTCGCGGGCCGCCGCCTCGACCGCCAGCCGCGTCTTGCCCGCGCCGCCGGGGCCGAGCAGCGTCACGAGCCGGCCCTCGGCGAGCATCGCCCCGACCCGCCGGACCTCCTCGTCGCGCCCGACGAAGCTGGTGAGCTGCGCCGGCAGGTTGAGCCGGACGCTCTCCGCCCCCGCCGCCGGGCCCTCCAGGCCGCCGCGCAGGATCGCCAGGTGCACCTCCGCCAGCTCCGGCGACGGATCGGCGCCCAGCTCGTCCGCGAGGACCCGCCGGCCCTCCTCGAACACCTCCAGCGCCTCCGCCTGCCGCCCGGCCCCGTACAGCGCCCGCATCAGCAGCGCCCGCGCCCGCTCCCGCAGCGGCCGCCCGTCCAGCACTTCGCGCAGCGCGGCGACCACCGCGTCGAACTCGCCGAGCGCCAGCCGCGCCTCGGCGTGGTCCTCGGCGACGGCGGCCCGCGCCTCCTCCAGCCGCGCCGCCTGCGGCTCCGCGAACGGCGCCGACCGCACGTCCGCCAGCGCCGGGCCCCGCCACAGCTCCAGCGCCTCCTTCAGCAGCACGGCCGCCCGCGCCCGGTCGCCCGCCGCGAGCGCCCGCCGCCCGTCCCGGGCCAGCGCCTCGAACCGGTGCGCGTCGACCTGCTCCCGCTCGGCGAGCAGCCGGTACCCGGCGGGATGCCCCTCGACCAGCCCGGCGTCGCCGAGCCCCCGGCGCAGCCGCGACACCTGCGACTGCAGCGCGTTCGCCGCCCCGGCCGGCGGATCCTCCCCGTACAGGCCGTCGATCAGCCGCTCGCCCGTCACGACCCGCCCCGCGTCCAGCGCCAGCATCGCCAGCAGCGCCCGCACCCGCGGACCCCCCACCGGCACGGCCCCCGCACCGCCACGGGCCTCGACGGACCCCAGAACGCCGAACAGCATGGCCCTGATTCTGGCGTATCACCTCAAGTACCGTGGTCGTCCATGAGCGAGATCCAGACCGTCCGCGACTTCCTGTCCGCCCTCGAGGCCCTCGACGTGGACCGGGCCCTCACCCTCGCCGACCCGGCCATGGTCTACCAGAACGTCCCGCTTCCCCCCGCCCGCGGCCTGCCCGCCGTCGAGAAGACCCTGCGCGCCATGACCCGCTACGGCACCGGCTTCGAGGCCCGCCTGCACAACATCGCCGCGAACGGCCCCGTCGTCCTCACCGAGCGCACCGACGTCCTCGAAGCCGGCGCCTGGCGCGCCGAGTTCTGGGTCTGCGGCACCTTCGAGGTCCACGACGGCCTCATCACCCTCTGGCGCGACTACTTCGACTGGACCACCTTCCTAACCGCCTCCGCCAAAGGCCTCGGCGGCCTCCTCCGCGCCAAACTGACCCCCCGCCCCCAAACCACAACCCACTGACCGCTCTTCTGACCAGTTGGGCGGCGATTCCCTGGCTGCGGCCAGGGCTTTACGAGTTGGGCGCCCCACGTTTTGCGGAACGGCGTCGACGGGGACCCCGAGCGTCCGGGCCCAGGTCCGGCGCCAGGAGGCCCACCGCTCCTCTCGTCCTTCCTACTTGCGTCTTCGTGGGTCGACTTCCGCCCAAGCGGCGACTTCCGTAGCGACCACTCGGGCCGGCGTCGCAGTAGCCCTTCGACAAACGAGGCGTTCCAGTGCCCGCCGCGCGGTCTCAGGTGCCAGACGACCTCTTCGGTGAGGCAGAAAAGATCGGCTACCGTGGCATCGCTCAATTTCGATGTCGCTCGTAAGGCCGACTCGATAGCGAGTGCCTCGGCGCGGTCGTTCTGCCGGGCGGCCGGTATACCGAGCACTCGCCGCACCTCACTCGGATCGGCGAGTTGGCATGCGGCTTCGGCCGCGCGCGCCCGGATGCCTTCCAAAAGGTGCGAAGCTTATCGTCACCGAGGCGTACGCGGCGGAGAAGTAATGCTCATTCTCCGATTCGGGATTTGCTCGTGTTCGCGCATCCTTCGAGCGATGCCGGGACCTCTCCGAGGATGCGCGTCAGTGCGATTGCCATCGCCGTCACTTCGATGGGGTCGGAGCATTTTCAGGGTGGCGTGCCTCCAACTCTGCTCTTGCCGCGGTGGCGAGCCGAGTGTTGCGCTTCGTGTGGCGGCGGCCTTCGGGGCAGCCCGTTCCCTCGAAAGGGCGGTGGCTGCGGCCACGCGTTTGAAGCATGGGATCGTGATCCCCAGTCTTGCGGCCGACTCGGTCGCGTTGCACCGATGCTCGCGGCTCAGTGACTGCCGGAAGCCGCCCAGGTCGTCCTGTACCGCCCGAACTGGCACGGGGCTGAAGGTCCGGTCGTCGAACGGCGTAGCAGACCCGTCTCGACCGCAAGTTCGATCTCCCAAACGGCAAGCCCGAGTGTTGCGTGGACATTCTCGCGTCCGACGACCATCGGTCTCTTCGCCATGGCTCCTCCCTGGTCGAGAGCCAGCATGGCAAGAGGGTGTGACAATCCGTGCCGCACCAGAAGCTCTACGTAGAGACTCCAGGTTTGGAGGGGTCGGGGTTGTGCTGGGCTTCGGGGTGCTCCCAGTTGTAGTCGTCGATGACGGCCTTCGCGAGGCGGCCGCGGGCGCCGACATGCCGGCCCGTTTCGCGGGCCCAGGCTCGGACTTCTTCGATGGTGGCGGTCCGGCCCGGCGCTCCGGCCGGTGGTGCGCTCTCGCCGGACGGCTTTGGCCTGGGCGCCGGCGGGGGAGTGAAGACGTCGAAGGCCGTGATGAAGTCGTCCGGCCCGGGAGGCCCGCCGGCCTCGGCGCCTGAGCGGGCTGGGGGCGCGGAGGCGGGGTTCGCTGCGGGCGGCTCAGCCGGGGAGACCGGTGCCGGCGCCGGAAGCGGAGGGCCGGCCGGGGTGATGCCGAGGTCGTCGAGGAGGGGCCACAGGGACGACATCGCGACTTCGGGGTCGCGGTAGAAGACGCTGCCGCGGACGCGCCAGAAACGCCAGCCCAGGCGTTCGAGGACGGTCTGGCGGCGCAGGTCGTCCTCCCACTGGTCGGGGCCGTGGAACTTGTCGCCGTCGCACTCGATGGCGAGCTTGGCGCCGCTGGCGCCGCGCACGACCAGGTCGATCCGCAGGTTGCCGACGGGGTGCTGCGGAGTGACGAGGTAGTCGCGCGCGAGCAGCATGCGCAGGACGCGGCGCTCGAAGTCGGAGTCGCAGCGGGCCTCGAGGCCGCGGGCGAGGTCGGTGGAGCGCTGTCCGTCGGTGGCGTACCGGATGAGGTGCCCGCGCTGGTCGTCGGGGTGCAACTGGTTCGGCTGGACGCTGTGGAACACCCACATCTGGTCGCGGGCGCGGCTCGCGGCGACGTTGACGCGCTGCTCGTACTGCCGGGACGTGAACGGGGCCCGGTTGGAGTCCGCGACGACGCTGATGAAGACGACATCGCGTTCGTCGCCCTGGAAGCTGTAGGAGTCGCCGCAGCGCAGCCGGCGCCGCTCATACTCCTCCGGCCCGAGCTTCGTGAGCAGCGCGCCGTCGATGTACTGGGCCTGGCGGCTCGTTCCGAGCAGGGAGATGACGCCCATCGTGCGTCCGTTGTAGGCCGGATCCGAACAGCATTGGACGACCTGATCGACCAGTGCGTCCGCCTCCGCCTCGTTCACGTTGCCGATGGGGAGGTCGCGGCGGACGCCGTCCGGAACGTAGAACGCGCGCACGGCGGAACCCGGAAGCCGCTCGGCGGACTCCTCGCGCAACGGCTGGATCTCGCCGCCGTAGTAGTGCTGCGACGAGAACTCGATGATGCGGGGCAGGCTGCGGAAGTGCTCGCGCAGCCGCACGACGCCGGGGAAGAGCCGCGCGGACGCGTCGTACAGGCTCGACTCCATGTCCAGCAGCAACGCGTTGGGGAAGTCGGGCAGGTGGGTGCGGATCAGCTCGTCGACGCGGTCGCGGCGGACGCCGACGGCGGACGGGCTGATCTGCTTGTCGTCGCCGACCACGACCACCTTGTGGCCGAGCCCGAGCAGGCCGAGCGCGAAGACGTCGCACTGGCTGCTCTCGTCGATGATGACGACGTCGAACCGGGGTGCGACGGACGGGTCGAACGACTCGGCCACCCGGTAGTACGGCATGATCCACACCGGCACGGCGCCCATGGCCTCCGGCATCAGCCGCTGCGCCTCGGCCCGCCACTTGTTCGCGTTGACGCCGGTGCCCTTGCCGATCTTGCGGAGGGTCTGCAGCCAGCCGACGAGGGCCTGCCGCTGGGAGGCGCCGAGGTTGCGCTTCATCGCCAGCCACGCCGAGCGCCGCGTCAGCTCCAGGGTGAGGCGCCGCTGCTCGTCCTGCGCCTGGTCGAGGCGCTGCTGCACGGCCGCCAGGTCGTCCGCGTCGATGATCGCGCGCAGCCACGTCTCGGCCCGCCGCCACCGCCACAGCAGATCCAGTCGCGCCGGATCGCCGCATTCCGCGACGTCCCCGCCGGTCGAGCGGATCAGCCCGGCCCACCGCGGCGCCACCGCCGCCAGCCGATCGTACAGCACGCTCAGCCGCTCGACCTGCGGCCGCAGCGAAGTCAGCCGGACCGACGACGCCAGCGCCGCCTCCCACACGTGCCGGTCCGCCTGCGCGAGGGCGGTCGCCAGGTCCGTCCACAACGGGCTCGCGCCGGGACGGCTCCGCCCGTCCGAGAGGAACCCGGCGAGGGCGTCCAGCTCGTCCCGGAGTCGCCGTTGCCGTGCGCGCGCCCGCAACCCGCCGAGGACGCCGGCGAGACGATGCAGATCGTCCGGGACGGGACGCACCGGCACCGTCTCGGCGGACATCACCCGGCACAGCCGTCCGCGCAGCTCCGGCCAGCCGCCGGTCTCCCAGGTCAGCGCGGCGACGATCTGCTGGACCTTCGCGTCGACCCAGATCTCCACGGCGCCGCCCTGCGGCTCGGGCGCGCCCAGTGCGGCGACCAGCTCGTCGTTCCACAACCGCGCGGCGCTCTCGCGGCGGCGCCGCAGCTCGACGTGCGCGGCGATGCGGTCGACGTCGGCGACCGTCCGCGGTGACTCGCCGTCGATGCTCGCGGCCTTCAGGAACTGGGCGAGGCCGCGCTGCGTGAGCGCCGAGACCCGTTTGCCCTCCGCGAACCGGGCCCGCGCCTGCTCCAGCATCGACAGCGTCTCCCGGTAGGGGCCGGACGGGACCTCGACCGCCGCCCCCGCGCACGCGGCGCGCAGTCGGGCACACTCCGCCGCATCCGCACCGAGCCGCCGCGCGTGCTCCGACCACAGCGCATGCCACTGCGGGCCCTGCACGACCTGGTCGCGCAGCCGCAGCAGCCAGGGCTCCTGGAGCCCGTCGAGGCCGTGGCCCGCGCTCGCGCACCGGTCGGCGAGTTCGGCCAGTTCGGCGTCCCCGGCCGCGTCCACACGGGCCAAGTCGTCGACGTAGTCCCGGTAGCCGGCGAGGACCTCGCCGAGCCGCCGCAGCTCGTCCCACCGCGCCCCCAGCTCCGCACCCGACGGCAGCCGCTCGGCGGGTGGCAGGTCCGTGGTCGCGGCGGCCGCGTCCCGCTCCCCGATCGCGGCGGCAAGCCCGTACAGCTCGACGACCTCCGGTCCGCTCAACGGCGGAACCGACGACATCGGCAGCTGGTCCGGGATGTGGCCGAGCCCGTCCTGATGCTCGGCCAGCCACGCGGCCACGTCCGCCGCCCGGCGCGGCAGTCCGCCGATCTCCAGGCTCTCCTGCTCGCGTTCGAGCGACTCGCGCAGCCGCTTGCGCAGCACCAGCACGTCCCGCTCGACCGCGTCGAGCCGCTCCCGCAGCCCTGTGACGGCCCGCTGCTCCCGCTCCTCGTCGACGCCGTCCGCCGCGGCCGTGATCGCCTGCACCGAGCCCTGCAGCTCGGTCAGGTGCGCCGACGACGAGCCGAGCACCGCCAAGGAGAGGTCCCGCAGTTCCGGCGGGATCTTCTCGCGCAGGACGGCCAGCGCTTGGTCCTTGTGCGCGGTGACAAGAACCCGCTTGCCGTGCGCGACCAGATGCGACACCAGGTTCGCGATCGTGTGGCTTTTGCCGGTGCCGGGCGGGCCCTGCACCGTCACGCCGCTGTGCCGGGCGAGCTTGCGCGCGATCTGCTCCTGCTCGTCGTTGGCGGCCAGCGGCAGCAGCAGCCGCTCGGCGACGTGCGCCCAGTCACCGGCGCCCTCCGCCAGGACGTCCCGCGCCGCGTCCTCCCCGGCGGCCAGCGCGACCATCGGCGCCGGCAGCCGGTCGCCCGCCGCGACGGCCTTCTTGAGCTGCTCGAAGAATCGCAGGAACATCACCCGGCGCCTGCGGACGAACAGCCGCCAAGTCTCCGCGACCACCGGTGCGTCCCCGACCTCGGGCAGCCCCGGGCCGGCACCGACCCGCCCGTCCAGCCCGAGCGGCGCCACCACCCGCCGGTAGAACGGGCGCGCCTCCTCCGGCGTCCACGGATCCGGGGCGGTCCCCCGCAGCTCCTCCAGCCGGTCCAGCCCGGCGACGCCGAGGCCCTGAAGGAAGTCGGTCTCCAGTGCCGGCGTACCGTCCGGGACGATCGCGATCTCGCCGGACTCCTGGTCGAACACGATCCGCATCCGCGTGACCAGCAACGGATGGCAGAGCCGGTGTCCACCGTGGTTCCAGCCGAGGACCCCATGCCCCCACACCAGCTCGTGCGTGGCCTCGTCGGCGCGCATCCGCTGCCGCATCCGGAACAGCGTCTCGTACAGTTCCCGCGCCGCCACGGCATCGCGCGCCGATTCCGCCCACGGCGTCCACACGTCCTCGAGCCACCGTTCGAAGACCTCGCGCACCTTCTCGTCCGCGTCCTCCGGAAGCTCGGGCGGCCGCCTCGGATCATCGCGCGCGACGTCCCGCACGGCGTCGGTGATCCCGGCAGGCCACCCGGGTGGATGCGGCTTCGGCGTCTTGGCGACGCGCAGCCAGGCGTCCCCGGCCCCCTCCCCGACCTGCACCGACGCATGCGCGGGCAACTCGTCCGGCGACGCCACCGCGTCGTACTCGCCGACATGCCGGATGGGTTTGGCGTACACCTCCTGCGCCAGCGCGCCGAGGTAGTCGTAGAGATGCCCGATCCGCCCCCGCGCCGCCGCATCACCGCTCAACTGTTCCCCCCACATGCCCGCGTCCGGCAGGCGCCGCGCCCTGCCGCCGACCGACCCCTGAGTTCCCGCCCTTGAAGCGATTCCTGTGCCAGGTGGGACGTTTGAAGCGTCCCCCTGGTTGCCCGCGAAGCGCAGCCGCCCCCGTCTCCACCGCGGCCGCCGACACGAGCACCAGGCGACCGCTGGGAGTCCGCCGGGACCGGGCGGTCTCCCACGATCGAACGTGACATCCGCATCCGCTCGGGAGATGACGGATCGCCCAGCATCTGCCGGACTGCAGGCGCGATCGACATCGAATCCATCCGAACAGCCCACGCCGATCAAGTCGACCGTGTTCGCACGCAACGCACTACCGGAATCCGGGACTGCCGGCATCCGGACGCTGCTCGCCTGTGGCGTGGTGGACTGCGGTCCCGCTGCTCAGATTTTCGTATTCAAATCGACGTCTGGCGGTGCCACATAGATGCGCGAGTCGATGGTGGCGAGCAGGACCGCCCCCTTCCCATGGGACGGTTGCACCCATTCCAAAATCAGCTTGGCGTGATCTGTCGGACTCTCCGCCCAAAGCTCTGGATCGCGAGCCGTTGTCGCATCCCGGCCTTCGTTCACGATCCGCCACCCGGCCGTCGGGAGCGCACTCCGGACCCGTGCATATCCGGCACCGATCTCCTCGTTCGGCAGGCCGTACACGGACCATACGCCGTACATGGAGTATCCGCGTTTAACGCCACGGTCGTCGGTGTTGATCAGAGCGCCCGGAGGATTCCCCTTGCCCTTTGGGAGGTCCGCCATTTTCTTGACGGCCGTCAGGTGGGACTCGATCTGACCGCGGACCGCCTCCGGGTCGGCCACTTCGGGATCGTATCCGATATCATTCATTCCGTGGCACCCGCTCGAAAATATCAGGACGATCAGTGCTATCGACAGAAACCTGCTTCGGAATTTACCTCGAAATATCTGCATGTCGCCGGTTCACTCGCGTCCCACTATTACTTTGCTCATGTTCCTGAGGCTGGTCGAGTTCTCATCGAAGTAAGTGCTGTGGGCGCTGAGGGGATTGAAGCCGTCCGCTCGCAGCCCGTATTCCAGTGTCCTGCCGCCGAACGTCGGGTCTCCCGGAACCGATGGTACGCCCAAGTATCTGCCTGGTAGCTCAGTCTGGGAGCCTCCAGGGGGAACCGGATCCCCCGGTGCGCGGTCGACATAGACATGCTCGGAGCCGATCCCGAGCCCCGAGGCATTCGGAGTCTCCACGCCAGGACTTCCTGCGAGGACGATGTCGTCCGCGTTCAGATGCCCGTGGACCGCGGCCGAACCGATGACCGTTGTTCCGTAACTGTGCCCGATCAGCGTCAGGTGGGTCGGTGGACCTTCGTGAGAGGTACGGACGCCGTCGACGAATTGGTTCAGTGAAGGAGCGCCGTGATCGGCGTAGTGACGAAATGGTGCCTCCAGTGGGATGCTCTGCGGAGCATCGTAACCAAGCCATGTGACCGTGGAAACAGGCTGCCCGGCGGCCAGGGGGACGGACGTCAGCCAGAGACGGTTCGCGCGGGTCAGGTCACTTCCTATCCCGGAGAGATTGGCATACGTGCCGGGAACATAGACGCCCGTATGGGTGGCCGTGTCAGGATTTCCCCTGGCGACGATAGCGTGACCGTTACCACGAGTATCGAATCCCAGAAGATATCCATCAGGCAGGTTCTTCTCGCCGGCCATGTCCAGGTTCCCCTGGATGGCGTCCATACCCTTCAGTTGGCCGGTGAGTCGATCGTGCTGTTCTTTCCACGCCTGGTAGGTGGGATTCGTCATCGGGCCCAGGGTCGGATTGATGATGGTCCTGCTCGGCTCAGGGCCGAGGGCGTTGAGGCGTTGCTGGGCGTCGGCGCGGGTTTCGCGGAGGACCAGGCGGTTGGCCTGGTCGCGGACCTCTGCGGGCAGGCCGTCCAACGCGCCGATCTTGTCGGGGTGCGTGGTGATGTACTCCTGGCGCTGCTCGGGAGCCAGACTGCGCCACCAGGCCGCCGTCTTCTTCGGGTCCTTGCCGTCCGGGATCTTCAACCGGAGGCCGGCATCGGCCAGCTGGGTCGTCAGCCGGCCGTCGCCTCGGGCGTCCGCCCACGTCTTCGACGTCACCTGGATATCGGCAGTGGCGGCGAGCTTGGCGAGGGCGGTGGCGTACTTCTCGTCGATTGCGGTCGCTTGGGTTACGGCGCGGCGGATCTGATCGGCGATCGCTTGCGCCTGAGCCCTGTTGTCGCCCGCCGGAGCACCGAACGGCGCGACGCCGGACCCGGTGGCGCTGCCGCCGTTCAGCATCGGGGGAGAGGCCGGGTAACCGACCCGTCCGTCGGGACTGACGGTGAAGCCGAGCCTGGCCGCCTGTGCGAGCGCCTGCTGGAGGGACTTCTGCTCGGCGCTCAGCTCCGCGTGCATCGAGGCCAGCAACGTCCGGACGTCTCCGGACTCCGTCATTCCGTACTCGAAGTTCTGGCTCAACCGGGACAGCCGCTGGAACGCGGCTTCCGCGTCCTTCCCCTGCCATGTGCCGTGCAGCGGCGCCATGATCCGGCGGTCGGTGGTGTGCTGACCGGTCTCCAGATCCGACATGAGGCCGCCCCAGCCGTCGGCGGCGGTCTTCACCGGCGCCAGATCCAGCTTCTGGAGTTGCTCCATCGACACCATGTCAGTCGGCCGTTCTGAAATTGATCAGGTCGTTGAAATTCTTGTTCATCCCGGCCACGAGCCCCTGCTCCGTCGCCTGGTCGTTGCCCGCGTTCGCGCGGAACGTCGCGGCGATCGACCAGCACTCGCCACGCAGCGCCCCCAGCCGGTGATCCCACGAGTCGAACACCTTGGTCAGCGCACCGGCGAACGCGAAGCCGTCCGCTCCGCTTTTGACGCCCTGGTGCGCGTCCTCCAGCCTCTTCAGCGCCTTCTGAACGTGATCGCCGAGGTCGTCCGCCGACTTCCCCGTCTCCCGCAGGTGCGCAGGGCCGAACTGCCGAGTCTCGGTCACTGGCTTTCTTCCTTGTGAGCGTCCTACAAGTGAGAAGTACGGCCGAGCCCGCGCCTGCGGCTCAGCACGAGAAGTCCGGTGATCAAACCGCCGACGACGAGCAATGCCGCAGCCACTCCGGCGACGATCGTGGACGTCGCGACTCCGCCCGAATGGACGGTCTTCGGTTTCGCCGTCGCCAGCGGTCTCGAGGGTGCGCGGTAGGTCGACGCTTTCCATTTGTCGAAGGCGGCGTAGACGGGGTTGGGTGCGTTGGCCGATACAGAGTAGTTGCCGGGGTCCATCGCACCGCGGACGAGAATCACTCCGAAGCCGGTCTTCGGATTCCATTTCTTGTCGCCTATTCGCATCGCCGTGGCGATGAGCCGCTGTACGACGGTTCGCCCGGACATCGTTGGGTTGTGCGCCCGGATCAGTGCTATCGCGGCGGAGGTCAACGCCGCTGCCCCGCTGGTGCCTTGGCTATGCGGGTAGTAGGTGCCGTCCTTACCCACCGCCCCCATCTGTGCACCAGGAGCCGCCAGTGTGACGTAGTTATGCGGAACTGAGCCCGACCAGGCCTTTGATTCCTTTGTCACTGCTCCGACAGTGAGTACTCCAGGGCATCTGGCAGGGATCTCCGGCGCGTTACCGGTCGGCCCCTCATTGCCCGCTGGAGCGACGAGGACGACGTCGTGCTGAATCGCGTATCCGATGGAATCCTGCAGTTCTTCTGGACATTGAAATGCTTGCTGGCCGATCGACATGTTGACGACTTTGGCACCGTGATCGACGGCATATTTGATCCCCTGTGAAATAGGAGTGACCCAGTCGCCTTCGCTGCGATCCAATAGGCGAACGGGCATTATCTTCGCCTCCGGGGCCAGACCGGTGAAGTCGGTGGTGCCTCCGCCCTGACCGGCGATGAGCGCAGCCATTGCGGTACCGTGGCCTGGCTTGTCGAAATCGACTTGGCCACCGGTGCGCCCGCCGACCGTATCGAGGCCTGGCAGGACGGCGCCGGAAAGTTCGGGGAGTTTTGCGTTCACCCCGGTGTCTATCACCGCGACGGTCACCCCCGAGCCCCTGCTGAGCGGCCAGACCTTGCCCTGTACCGACCAAGCATGGAACCACCACTCGTCCGCCCGGGGTGTCGGCGCCGCGAAAGCAATGGATGCCGTTGCTCCGTAGGTCATGGCGGTGGCCGCCGCCAAGGCACAGAATCGGCGGCTCAGTCTTCGGATCCTCAATCCGTCCACTCCATCCGAGGTGCCGCCGGAGGCGGCGGAGCGCTATCGGCCTGCGTCTCCAGCTCGGCCAAGCGAGCAAGTACTCTGCGCAGAAGCGCTGCCTCGTCGGTCTTTTCGGCTTGGCCGGGCTTCTCGGGATCAACGGGCTTCGGGGGAGCGCTGCCGATGACGCCGGGCACGGCCTCGATGTCTCCGTCCCAGATATCCGGGTCGTCCGGCAGCCAGGCGCCGCGTTCCCGTTCCTTGTCATCGCGCCCGCCGTGACCAGTGGTCCCTGGAATGCCGGTGCCCGGTGCGCCAGGACGTCCGGCGATCGGATTGCCACCACTGCCCGCAGCACCTCGCCCGAGCGCACCGCCAATGGCACCAGGGCCGGGTACGAAACCGCCCGCTGTGCCGGGGAGCCCGCCGCCCGAACCGGGAAGTCCGCCGCCGGTGCTGCCACCAGGAAGCCCTGGGCTTGCCGAGCCACCTGGCCCGAGACCGCCACCGAAAGCGCCACCACCGATGCCAGGGCTGCCGGGTCCTTCGGTAGTCAAACCCCCTCCGGCCATGCCAGAGGGGCTGAGGCCAGACAGTTCAGTACCGCTGCCATCGCCCGGGGAGAGAGGTCCCCCATGGACCTGGTTGGTGCTGTTGCCTGGTTGACCGATGACATGGCCGGGGCCATCACTGTAAAGAGGGGCGGTTTGACTCCCCGATGCGTGACCGCTGGACGGGCTGGTCGAGTGGCCACCGGTGAACCCCTCCGCAGTCCCCGCCACTGCCCCGGATCCGCCCCCTGAGGCGCTGGCGCTTCCACTGCCGGTGCCTCCAGCGCCTGTGCCGCCCCCGGAACCGGTGGCCGGCGCGCCGAATTCGTTCCGCTTCGTCGTGACGGAAGGAAGCCCTGTAGAGATGTCCGCGGGAATGGCGCTCCAAGTCTCACTCGCGCGCTCGTTGGCCCCCTGCATCCATTGCCGAGCCTCTTCGACCGTCTGTGCGGTAGGCATATTGGATTTGTACCAGGCGAGGTAACTGTCGCCGTGCGTCCTGACGGCGGTACCGATCTGCTGGGAATGAGAAGAGATCACGAAGGCCGCGCTAAAGATTTCGCGCAATTGTGCTTGTGCGGCGCTGGATGCCGGGCCCTTCCATGCGTCGCTCAGATCGTGGGCGAAACCGCGCAACTCGGTCATGGCCTTGTCGTAGCTCTTCGCCAGATCGAGATACCCTTGACCGGAAGTGGTCACCGTCCCAGGATCGACGTTCCTGAGGTAGGCCGTGATCTGCTCTTTGGACGTGTATGAGTTCGGGGAGCCCGACGGGGGCGAAGTGCGGAGAGGCGAGTCCTTGTAGGTGGTCACTGAACTACTCTCCTGCCTGCGGCCATGTCGGTCCGGAACCTGAAACGGGCCATGTCGGCCCCGCGCCGGGCGTCTTCGTCGCGGAGGCTCCCTTGGTGGTGGGTGCCGGAGCCCCGCTGAGCAGGCGGTTGAGCTTCCGGATCTTCGCTTCGATCGCCGCCTCGTGCTCGTCGTACACCTGC
The DNA here is from genome assembly GCF_039529375.1 of Actinomadura napierensis. NCBI lineage: Bacteria > Bacillati > Actinomycetota > Actinomycetes > Streptosporangiales > Thermomonosporaceae > Actinomadura > Actinomadura napierensis. The sequence goes on along the minus strand of NZ_BAAAMR010000068.1, from coordinate 21,597 downwards.
GCGGTCGCATAGAGCTTCTTCACGACGGCCTGCATCGCGTAGATGAACCGCATGTGGTGATCGGTGATCGCGGCATGTGCCGTGGACGCCGTCGAGGCGAGTTGGGAGGCGGCGTCCCACTGGCCGTAGGCGGTGGGCGGGGCGGAGCCGGCGGCCTGCAGGTGCGCGGTGGCGGTCGAGATCATGTCCTCGAGCTGCTTCTCCAGCCTCCGCGCCAGGGTCTTCAGGTCGCCGACGACCAGGTCGGGACCCTTGCTGTCGAGTCCGGGCCAGGCGCGCGCGTTCGGCGGAAGTCCCGGAGGGGTCGGCGGCACAAGTACCTCCAAGGGGGAGCGAGGAAGCATGGGGCGCGGGGACTTGGACACGGATCTTTCCGGAGTGCGACGCGAGTGTCAAAGGCCTTGTCGAGGGATACGGGCATTTCGGACTCCCGTTATGGACCTCGGAGTCGTGTCGTTGGCGGCGTGGTGACGGTCATGCGCAGTTCGCGATAGAGATTTGCCTGGTGAGCGATAGTCGTTAGCTGTTGAACTACGCATGGGCAGTGTGGCACGCTCTTCTGGTTGAGGACCTCGTCGGGTGAGGAGTCGGAACGTGACCGCAGCGGTCGAGGGCGTCGAGGCGTGGCATGGGCTTTACGAGGCGCTCACCGAGGAGCACGACTACGAGATCGGCGAGGTCGACGGGCGGCTTCCAGAAGGTCTCGTCGGGACGCTCTATCGGAACGGTCCAGGGCGCTGGCAGGTGGGCGAGACTCTGCTCGACCACATCTTCGACGGCGACGGGATGCTGTCACTGTTCGCGTTTCCGGGTGACGGCCGCATCCATTACCGGAATCGGTACGTGAGGACGAGGCATTACCGTTACGGGCAGCGGAAAGGACGGGCCGGGCTGCGGGGCCTCGGCACTCAGCGGCCGGGCGGGGTGCTGGGCAATATGCTCCGGCCGCCGGCGAACGTCGCCAACACGGGGGTGATCCTGCACGGCGGCCAGTTGCTGGCGCTGTGGGAAGGTGGACGCCCTTACCGGCTGGATCCGGATAGCCTGGCCACCATTGGTGAGCATTCGTTCGACGGACGGCTGAAGGTGATGTCGGCGTTCTCGGCCCACCCGTCGCGGTGTCCGGAGACCGGTGAGTTGTTCAACTTCGGAATGGATTTCACGCGGCTGCGGAGCCTGCGCTGCTACCGGGTCGATCCAGGCGGGAAGTTGCATCACATGCCGCGGATATCGCTGCCCTACAGTCCGTGGAATCACGACTTCGCGCTGACCCGTTGGTATCTCGTGTTCGTCATCAATCCGGTCATTCCGAAGGCGGCGCCGATCCTGTTCGGCACCGGGTCGATCGCGGACGCCCTGTCCTACGAGCCGCACCGGCCGACGTGTTTCGCCATCGTTCCAAGAGATGGCGGCAAGGCACGGATCATCGAGCACGATGCCCTGCTTGGGTTCCATTTCGTCAACGCGTTCGAGGACGGCGACGACGTCGTGGTGGAGTTCGTGCGCTTCGCCGACTGGAACCAGGTCGCCACTCGGTTCCGCGACTTCCGCACCAGCGATTTCCCGTGGGGTGACGCGCTGATGCGGTACCGCGTCACCCCGTCCGGAAGGATCGAGGAGCAGGCGGTCTGCAAGGGTCCGATGGAGCTTCCGCACGCTGACGTCCGGCAGGCGGGCCGCCCGCACCGCTACACCTATTTCGCCGGTCGGACGAAGGCCAGTACGGGCATTCACGCGTACGATCACGCGACCGGCCGCCGGGCGACCCACGAACTACCGCTCGGGCACGGTTTCGGTGAGCCTGTCTTCGTCCCGCGGACGCCTGACGCGGACGAAGGGGACGGCTGGCTGCTGACGCTCGCCTACGACCCGGACGAGCACCGCTCGCGGTTGCTGATCCTGGACGCCCGGGACGTCGAGGCCGAGCCGCTCGCGGTCGCCCACCTGCGCCACCACATCCCGATGGGCTTCCATGGCTCCTTCACCAGCCGGGTCGCGAACCCTCTCCGCTGAATTCACTTCCGGCATTACGTGGCAGGCGAGCAGGCCGAGGGAGAGCCCGCCGGACGTGAACAGCCGTGTCCTCGTGTACCGGCCGAGGGCCTACGGGACGTGCAGGCGCAGCGCCTCGGCGGGGGTCCCTTGTGCCGCCGGCCCGCATCATCTCCACGTCCGGCGCGAAGTGGAGGGACGCGAGGGCCGTGGCCATAGGTCACAACGTGTTGCAACCTCAGCGCACGGCCGCACCCCTTGAACTGCGATCTCTTCCGCCCGCTGATCGGCGAGCACGAGGCCGCGCTGCCCGCCATGCGCCGCACCCGCCGCGCCCGAGACCCGCCCTCGCCTCATGGACGGCCTCCGGCGCTTTGAGGGAACGTTGAGGTTTCATGCCCTTAAAGGGGTCTTTGTGGTGGAACAGCCCGTTCCATGGCGCTACATCCGGTCCCGCCGCGCCGGCGGCTGGCCGCGGCCTTCGCCGGACTGGCCGCCGTCGCGCTCGCCGGGGCCTGCGGACAGCAGTCCCAGACGCAGAACGAGCCCACCCGGACGGTTTCCCCGTCCCCGCCCTCGACCACCACCGTCCCCGGCAGCCCGGCCCCGCACAGGCAGCCCGCCGGCAGCCCCACCCCAGGCCAACCCGGCCTCGACCCGCGCTTCCGCACCTGCCAGGAGGCCAACGCCCACGGCTACCACGACTACGTCAAGGGCCGGGACCCCGAGTACTACTGGTACATCGACCGCGACCACGACGGCATCGACTGCGAACCCGCCCACGGCGTGGTGCCCACCGTCCCACCCGCGAGCCCTGGCCTGGACCCGCACTTCTCCACCTGCAAGGAAGCCAACGCCCACGGCTACGGCCCGTACTACCGCGGCATCGACCCCGAATACAACTGGTACATCGACCGCGACCACGATGGCATCGACTGCGAACCAGGCTTCACCGAGCAGCCCTTAACCCCCACTGAGCATCCGTCCACCCCGACGGAGCAACCCACGACTCCCACCGAGCAGCCGACGACTCCCACCGAGCAGCCCTCGACGCCGACCGAAGAACCGTCGACGCCTACCGAGGAGCCCTCACCGCCCGAAACCAGCGAGCCGACTCCGTCCGAAGAGCCTTCGGCGCCGGGCTCCGGCGACGAACAACCTCCGCCGACCTCCTCCGACCAGGCCCCCGGCGGCGAGCCCTTCGCCGGCCCGACAGGCCCCCACCTGACCGACAAGACGACCTGAACCGCCCGAAACCCTGTTTCCACTACAGACGCGCCTGGGACTCTCGATGCCACGAGACCAGTGTGGCCGCCTTCTCGCCGAAGGCCCGCTCCTTGAGAGGACCGAGGTCGCGGGGGACCGGAAGAGCGACAGTTCTGCCGCTGCGAAGCATCACGACAACGCGTCTTCCAGTGACACCTTGCCCGATCTTGAGCTCTGACACCTGTGACCAGAGAATCCGCCGACTTCTCATTCGTCGCAGGAGCACACCATCGTGCTCGCGCTCGACGGACTCACGATGGAATCGCCATGCATTGAATGCGAACGGAAGGGCGAGGACAAGGAAGATGAGATCGGCCACGCTGATCGCTACACCGGCCGCCGTCACCATGGCGACGATCAGTACCGCTCCGGTGGTCCAGAATGAAACAAGTGCGGGCCGGTAAGATTTCTGCAGCTTGTGCTCGCACGCCATCTCCCGCCCGCCTTTCACGGCCAGTATGCTCAATTGCCGGTCAACGGCTTCTTGTGCTGCCAGTTGTCCCAGTCGCCGATGATGTCAGTGCGAACGATTTGGACACCACGCCGCCGCCTCGGTCGATCTTCTGCTGCTCGCGGAAGGTCTCCATGGCGCGGCCATGTGAATAGCACCCTACGTCGAAGACGCTCTCGATGACGTCGAGACGGCGCATCGGAAGAGCGTCGGCGTTCCGCGCAGTGAATTTGTCGACAGCGTCGAAAAAATCGCATGCGGTGAAATCGGGTGACCCGGTGCGGCTCCGTCTCGCGCAACGACCGGATGCGCCCCGGCTTCCAGAAGTCGCCCTCACCTCCTTGGAAGGGCGCCGTAGGGCGTCGAAATATTTCTGAGTGGCGGGAAGGACTGCAAGGCGGAGGAGAGCGGTCAAGCATCGGGCATATTCGGTGTTGCGGTGACGATCATGTTGCGGGGCGGGGTGAACAGCCGTTCGTCGGCTCTGATGGGAACTCCCGGTGGCGGGCGTGCCGGACAGGTCGCCATCAGCAAGCACCCGCGATATCGGATCGTTCCAATTTCCTGAGGCCACCCTGGGCGGGTATGTCGGTGACCTTTCTGGCCAACGGCGGCCTCTGTCGGCTTTCCCTGTCCGAGCCTTGGTCGTTTATCTCCGTACTAGACTGGCGACGCTGCTACCGACACTGAGGACAGTATGGAAAAGGTCTTCGGCTGGCTCACTGATCATATGCCCGCCTGGTTGCTGGCGTCCCTGCTGGTGTTCGTTGCCCTCATCGCGCTGGGTGTTTTCCTTGCCGCGTTCTGGCAGGGGCGTGCGTTGACACTGTTCGGGGTATCCATCGGCGCGCGCTTGGGCAAAGGACAGGGAGAGGGCGATCCGGAGACGCCTGCAGACCAGGAGGTCGAGTCCCTGCGGGCTGGCGACGCCCCACCATCGCTCACCGTGTCGCCACCTACCGTGCCGTCCTCGAACGCGCCGCCGTCCCCGGAGCCGACCCTTGGCAACCAGGCCATTATCGAGCCGCCGCGTACCGCGCCGGCCCAGCCTGCGGCCCCGCGGTTGGCGGGCTGGGAGCGCCTCGCACTCGTCTCGCACGACAAGACCTTCGGTATCGCGCACCTGATCCGGGAGGTGGCGGAGGTGGTGAGAGCTCCCGGCGGCGCCGCAGTCGTCGGCCTTTCGGGGGACGGGGGAATCGGCAAGACGACACTCGCCTACGAGGTGGCGAGGCAGTGCGACGACGGCGCGGCGTTCACCGAGATCGTCTGGGCGTCGGCGAAAGACGCGCACATGAGCGTGCGAACGGCGGGCGACGGGGTGATCGGCACCATCAACTGGCAGGACGTGGTCCGGTCGATCGTCCTGCAGCTCGGCGCCGACCCCGGCCCGAACTCGGCGCTCTGGGATCGTCAGCTCTCCGGCCGGCTGGGCCAGGCCGGCGAACACGAACGCTTCCTGCTCGTGCTCGACAACCTGGAGAATCTCCAGGACGCGGAGGCCACGGTCGACAAGCTGCTGAAATCGGGTTTCAGTCGCCCGCACAAGGTCCTGGTGACGACGAGGTTCTCCCTCCCGCTGCGCAACCTCGCCGCGAGCAGGAACATCGCGGTCCCGCCGCTGTCGGAGCGGGCCGCCATGGAGCTCATCAGGCACGTCGGCGATCTCAGCAACGCGATCACGCAGGCGTCCCAGCGGGATCTGGCGAGGATCGTGGAGACGGCCGAGGGAAACCCGTACCTGATCAAGCTCATCGTGGGCCTCTACCAGGAAGAGCAGCGTCCGCTGAAAATGGTGATCGACGAGCTGATCGAGCAGGGGAGGCGGAGCGAGAATCCGGACGACGCGGGAGCCCAGGTACGCGACTACCTGTACACGCAATCCCTCGAGCGGCTGGAACACCGCTTCAACGCGGAGATCCAGGAGAGCCTCATAGCGGCCTTCCGCAACCGCCCCAAGGGTGACGCGGTGAAGTACGAAGACCTCAAGCAGCTCAGCGGTATCTCCGACGACGAGGTGTTCGGTAAAGCCCTGACGATGGCGTGCCGCCTCAACCTGGTCCGCGTCACCGAACCTGACAAGCGGTACTCGATCCACAGCCTGCTCTATGAGTTCCTCACCGGATGACCCCTCGTCCGGCGGACGAGCGTCCTCGAGGGGAAACGACCTCAAACGGCGGATGCGTGCCCGGGCACTGGAGTTGCTCCCGCGGGCCATCGAACACGATCTGGCCAACGGCGACGCCGGCAACCTGTTCGACAGCCTGGCGAACGCCGTCGGCCAGTGCATGGATCCGCGCCACCCGCTGTTCGCCGAACTGGTGCGCAGGGCACTCGAGGCCAGGATCACCCAGGGGATCGGGCGGGGGCAGTCGGACGAGGCCTTTGCCGGGGTCGCCGAGACCGCGGTCGGAACGCTGATGAGCGCCGGCGTGCGGGTCGCCGACCTCTGGCTGCTTGTGGCGGCATACCACGCTCATTACGACAACGGCGGTGAACGCCGTCGGCGCAGCATACGGAAGGCGGTCGAGTCGTCCCAGGACGCGCTGGAGCGGCTGCGCGCGGAACTGATCCTGGCCAAATTCCATATCGACACCAGCGAATACCGCGCCGCCCATTCGGTCCTGGACGGCTGCGAGAACCTGATGCGGCGATCACGTGACACGGACAGATACCGTGCCGACCTGCACTGCAGCAGGGCGATGTCGTACTTCTACGCGGACTCCGGCAGGGCCGAAGAACTGTTCCGCCAGGCGATCCAGGAGGCCGAGCCCTACCGCGACGACCCGGACGTCGCCCAGTCGGCGGCCCAGGCCCACCACTATCTCGGCCGTCTGGCCTACAGCCGGGGTGAATTCGGAGAGGCGATCGAGCAGTACCTCGAAGCGCAGGAGCTGTCCACCGGCCGCCTCACCGGGCGGGGCTTCCATCACCTTCGCATTGCCGAGATCCTCATCGAGTACGGGGAGCAGGATGAGGCCTATTACCACCTGAACGAATGCGCGTACTTCTTCCGCCGCGTCTATCAGGTCAGCAACGGCGAGGCGCAGCTCGACCACGCGTCGGCCCGCTGGGAACTGAAGGCCGGGCGTCCGGACAAGGCATTCGAGCTTCTCGAATCGGCCCTGGGCAAGGCCGCGGGGACCTCCTTTTCGCGCGGAGTGATCCAGTACTCCTTCGAACTGGCACGGCTGCATCTGTCGCACCGACGGCCGTTCCGAGCGTTCCGGCTTCTCTGGCGCGCCGCCGTCACACTCCTCGTGACCGAGCTGATCGAGAACGGGCGCCCCGCGTTCGGCAAGATCCGCACGATCTTGACACTGGTTCCGCACATCGGCGTGGTCCCGCGGCGCTCCCGCCCGCGGCCGCAGGTCGCGTGCACGTGCGGTGCCGACCATGTGCGCCCCAGAGTCTGGACGTGAACCGGCGCGCGGCTGGCAGACGGTTACGAGCGGAACAGGGAGAGGACGACCGGCCGCAGGCAGGGGGACATCTCGTCCGGGACCTCGTCGGGGTCACACCAGCGCGCCTCGAGGATCTCCGCCGGATCGAGTTCGAGGCGCCCGCCGGTGACGCGGGCATCGTAGTACGCCTCTACCCGGTACCGAAAACCACTGGCGAGCCGGACCGGAGGACCGGCGACCTCCACCTCCAGTGAGGTCTCCTCGCGGATCTCGCGGGCCACGCCGTCCTCCAGCCGCTCGCCCGCGTTGACGTACCCGCCGGGCAGGCCCCAGGCGCGGTACTCCGGCCAGAGCCGGTGCCGCAGCAGCAGGATCCGCCCTTGATCGTCCCGGACGACCCCGGCCGCGTAGACCAGGAACGTGTGGTGCCGGAAACGGGCGAGCCGCCACTGCATCCGCCCGCCCAACCTCCGCCAACCCCAAACGGCCGCCCGCCGCGCCACGCCCCTGCTCACCTCCGAATCGTCCCACGGACTCCCGGCTGACGACCGCTGCAAGCGTTTCCGATGTCCTCGCCGCCTACTCCGTGGGCGCCGTCGACCGTGCCGAAGCCGGGCGCCGTGCCGACGCCCAATTCGCCGCCGGCTTCCGTCCCTCTGGTCGTCAGGGAGTTCCCGGACGGATGTCTGGTCCGCTGCGCCCTCGACAGCGGCGACCACGTGAGCCCCTGCTGGTCGTCGACCGGGAGAAGGGCGCGCTGAGCCGCTGGTCGTCCATGCCGTTCGACGTGCTTGTCTGCGAAGACGAGCGCTACCGCAAGGGGGCTGGCCGGTCCGCGAAGCGGCCGTCGCTTCGGTGGTCGCCGGTACCGCCGGGCGGCGCTATCCGTTCCGGGTCATGTGGACGAACCAGTCCAGAGTGGCCACCACCACGTCCCAGACCGGCTGGTCCGCCAGACGTGAGATCGGGAAGTTGGGGTAGAGCGCCAGTTTCGCCGCGGGGATGTCGATGCCCGGTGCCTCATTGAGTCGCCGGCGCAGCTGGTCCCGCACCTCCGGATCGTCGAACGGGGGCCGAGTCGTCAACGGCGAGAACGGGACCTCGACGCCGTCCGGGTAGATGTTGAGGAGCCAGTAGCCGCGGCCGTCGCGTCCCAGCGACGGTGTGCAGCGTGCGGTCGCGGCGGAGCCGAAACTGCAACCGAGACCCAGCGCGGACCAGTGGTCCAGCAACCTCGCCACCGCCCCCGCCACCTCGGGGCCGTTGCGTTCGACGACCTGGCTGTGGAACCGGTGCTCGTGCTTGGACATCTCCCCGGGATCCACGTCCACGATCTCGGGTGCCTGCATGTCCTCCGCGCCCGGGAGGCCGAGCAACTCGGCCAGTTCCGCCGCGGAGATCCGCTGCGCCAGGTCGGCCCGTCCGGACTCGTCGAACGTGATCCCCTCCTTGGCCAGCACGTCGTGTACGTCACGGTCGTCGTCCGGGTCATGCCAGTGGAACCCCTTCGCCGGGCGTCCCTCGCTGGTGAGGACCCGGTGGGCGTTGAGCACCGGGACGTTGGCGAGGTGGACGCCCACCGGCAGCGCCGCGGACCCGGTCAGCTCGGCGACCTCCGCGTACGTCGTCCAGGTGCCGGTCGGCAGGGCCGCCAAGGCGTTGTGGAGCAGTGTCCAGTCCCGGCCCGCCGACCTGTCCGGCTCGCGTTGGGCGGGGCCGGGCCAGAGCTCGATCGCGCGGTCCGCCAGCTCGTCGGCGCGGGTCAGGATCTCGTTCTTGCCCCAGTGCGGCCGCTCCACGATCGCCTGGGTCATCGCGATCCCCGTCTGGCCCAGCCTGGTCCGCTTATGCTCGTACGGCAGGTCTCCGAGCTCGGAGTTGTAGGCGGTCAACGTGAGATTCCCGAGCGTGTGCACGAGCTCCTTGTGCAGCAGCTCGGGATCCTCCCCGTTCGCGCGGAGCTCTTCGCGCCAGGCGTCGGTGAGGTGCTGCGGGAGGACATGCTCGATCGTGATCCGCTTGTCGTCCAGCCTGACCGGCTCGCCGCCCGGGTACGTCTCCGCGAGACGCCCCAGCACCAGCTTCTTCTGCCCGGCCCGGCCCTGCCAGTAGAACTTGCTGCTGCGGATCGCGGCCCGCAGCTCGTCGTCGTCCAGCCAGTACGAGCGCGCGGGCGAAAGCGCGGCCTGCACGGCCTCGGGCACGGATTCGTCCCTTGGGAGCTGGCCGGTGAGCCGTTGGAAGATCCGGTTCAGATTTCGGGTCGGGATTCCGCCAACCAGCCTGCGCACGAGGAAGCTCTCGATGTAAGCGAGGGAAGCGGCCACGTCGTCATCGGTGGCGTCGCCGTCCTCGCGGAGTTCCAGCAGCTTCATGATGGCCGGGTAGGTCGTCTGTGCCTGCCACTGGTTCAGGAAGCGGAACCTGTCCCGGATCCGCGGATCCTTCTCCGTTTCCGGTGCCAGAACGAGCTTGAGGTGCGCGGCCCTTCTCGCGAGATCGGCGACGTAGGCCTCGACCTTGGCCTCGTCGCCCGCCGTTTCGTCCAGCAGTTCCTGGTGCCCGCGGTAGACGTCGGAGTACTTCGCGTCCTCGCCGAGTCTGAGCACGAGGACGAGATACATGAGCAGTTCGAGAGCCTGCGTCCCGTGTTGGTCCCGGAGCTTTTCCTGGAGTGGCAGCCAGTACATGTCGTAGACGTACTGTCCGCGGTTCGGCAGGCACATGAAGACGTAGTTGCGAATCAGATCGACCGGGCTGAGCCGCGTTCCGGTGTTGTTGAGGGACTCGAAGATCCGGAACGCGTTGTCGTCGGACTCCACGGTGATCTGGACCAGGCTCAGCCGGTCGAGGATCACGTTCTCGATCCGCGTGATGTCGTGCGGGTCCGCGGGGTCGTCGGCGTCGACCAGTTGCGCGCGGAAGAACCCGTAGGCGTCGGCGATCGGGCCGGTCACCCGCTGGTCGATCTGCCCGTCGATGAGGGCCATGAGCGCGGCCCGGTCCGCCTGGGTGGGGAGCAGTCGGTAACGGAGGTCGCCGTGCCGCCACTTGTTGATCAGGTGCAGTTCGTTGATCCGGTCCAGGCTGCTCGGATCCTCGGCCGCGAGATGGTCGCGGATCGCGCAGAGGGCCAGGAGAAGCGTCGTCAGCCGCTGCTGCCCGTCGACCACGATCCATTGCGAGTTCGTCGGGGCCAGGTCGGGCCCGGGTGCCAGCACGATCGACCCCAGGAAATGACCGGAGTCGCGGCCCTTTGCGAGACCGTCCGCCTGATCCAGGACGTCCGACCAAAGGGTGCGCAGCTGCTGCGGTCCCCAGGCGTACGTGCGCTGGTAGAGCGGCACCACGAACTGCTGCTCTCCCTGGATCAGCTTGCGCAGTGTGCTTTCTCCCGCCTTCATTCTTCCCCCTGCCGAGTACGCCGTCCCGTCCGCGCTTTTACCAGTCAATGCTGACATTCGCCGGGCGGCCCTGTCGTCCCTTCGGTGGGAGCGTGATCGGGTCGTTGCCCTCTGCCGTGGCGTCTCCGCTGACCCTCCGGGGATCGGGACGCGATCGCGTGGATGCTGGGGGAGGAGCGCAACGCCCGGGGTCGGAGCGTTCGGCTCCGCCGGGCCCTGCTGCGCCTGCCAGAGCCGGACGCCGAACCGCTGAAGAGCGCGCTCGATCCTGTCGCAGGTTCCCGGACGCGGAATGTCGGTGGTTATCGCGACCGGGAGTCTGCCAAGACGTGACGCTCATGGGTCTTCGTCGAGTACCTCGCCCAGGGGGATCTCCGGTGAAATGGCTCGGGCCAGGCACGCGCGGTGGGCGAAGAGTTCCTGGGAGGGGAACCCGTCCATGGTCTCGATGTTCAGCCGACGAAGGTCCGGTGAAGACATAGGGATATCGTTCGTGCAGAAGGCGCAGACGTATCCAGTGATTTGGTGGTCTTTCGTCATTGGTCAGTAGGCGCTGGTGATGGTTCCGCTCTTGCCCCAGTCGCTGTAGGCGGCGGTGAAGAGCGAGTGGTAGATCACCTTGGGCTCGACGGTCGTCCAGAGATCGAGGTCGAGGCGTTTCGGCAGGTGGTCGCGGGTGATGACGAGTGTGAAGGTTATCTTCGTGACCTTGTTGCCGAATGATCTGTAGAAGGCGGCCACCGGACCGCCGGCCGCCATCGCGGCGCCGGATGCGGTGCCTCGGTAAGTGATCGTTCCGACGTCACTGCCATGCGTTAGAGAAGTGGAGTTTTGAAGGAGTTCCTGCAGGTTGTACGGTGAACTGACCCAGCGGACGTCGCCGGCCATCCATAGGTGGGGGTCGTCGAGTTCGGTCGCCGTGGCCGTGATGTGCGCGCAGTGCTTCGGGTTGTCCCGGTAGTAGGCACAGTCCCCGAGGATGATCAGGCGTTGCGCGTAGTCGTCGGTGATGTTGGGGTTCCGGACCGTGAGATCGTAATTGGTGCTCTCTCTTTGCCGGTAGTGAAGCCTTCCGTGTGCCTCAAAGGCGTCCTCTCCTTCTGGAAAAGCGCCCGTGGCCGTGAAGGCGGCGGTTTCGCGTTGAGCGACCGCGCGTTCGATGGCACTGGCGATCTGTGTCGGGCTGGTGGGATCCGCGGTCGGAACGGCCGCACGCGCGGCGGGGAGAGGGGCGGCTCCCCCGCTTGAGGCGGCCATGGGGTGAGCGCGGTTCGGGGACGTGCGGTGGCGGATGGCGAGGGCGGTGGTGAGGACCAGGAGGGCGGTCGCGGCGGCGATGCCGGTGAGGAGGATGTGGCGCTGGAAGAGCGGGCGCCGCGGGGCTTGCGCGGTTGCCCAGCGGGCAGTGCGGTCGGTGAGGGTCCGGTCGTCCGCCATGGCGAGGGCGCGGCCTTGGGCGAGGGCTTCAGGGGCGGCGACGGGGCCTTGGGAGTGTTCGAGGAGGCGGAGGAGGAGGTCCCGGCTTTCGGGGCGACGGGACGCGTCCTTGTGCAAGGACTCGGCGACCAGATCGCGGAGGGGACCGGTGAGGCCGCCAAGGTCCGGTTTGCCCTTGACGATGCGGTTCATCACGGCGGGGATGGTGTCCTGGCCGTAGGGCGGGCGGCCGCTGGCGGCGTAGGCGATCGTCGCGCCCCAGGCGAAGACGTCCGCGGGCGGGCCGACGGCCGCGCCGGCGAGCTGCTCGGGGGCCATGTAGGACGGGGTGCCGATGACCGTGCTCGCGGCGGTGACGGTGGCGTCGACGGAGCGCGCGACGCCGAAGTCGATCACGCGCGGGCCGTCCGGGCCGACCAGGACGTTGCCGGGTTTGAAGTCGCGGTGCACGATGCCCGCCTGGTGGATGGCCGCGAGCGCCGTCGCCGTCCCGATCGCGAGGCGGTAGAGCGCGGGACCGCTCTGCGGGCCCGTGTCGTCCACCAGTTCGCGCAATGAAGGGCCGTCGATGAATTCGGTGACGACGTAGGGCAGGCCATCGTCCTCGCCGACGCGCAGGATCTCGGCGGTGCAGAAAGGCGCCACTTTGCGGGCCGCCGATATCTCCCTGAGGAATCCGTCGCGCGAGCCCCCGCGGTCGTGCAGGACCTTCAGCGCGACCTGCCGGCCCGACGGGTCCTCGGCGAGGTAGACGACGCCCTGGCCGCCCTCGCCGAGCCGCCCGAGGAGGCGGTGCTCGCCGAGCCGCTCCGGGTCCCTCGATGTCAGCGGCCTGCTGCCGGTCATGGACGACCGCCGTCGGGACGGACTTCTCGGGGCATGCGGCCCGGCCTTTCTTCAACTGTGGGAAAAGTGGCGGCAGTGGCCGCCGCCGTTCAGTGGGACGGTTCAGCGCAGGCTCCCGTTTACGGGGCGCAGCGGTGATCCGGAACGGCGCGCCGCGCATTCTGCTAACCGGCGCACGTGCGCGGCCGAACGCCGGCCGTCACCGTTCGGTGGCGGCCGGCGTTCCGAGTGTGAGCGCTGCGGTTCCGTCACCGCCGCCCGGTTCGTCAGCGATCGCTGTCCGAGGGTGGCCAGGGCTCCGGGCCGGGTGCGGAGCCGGACACGTCGGCGTCGTCCGGGGTGCGCGGCGGGTCGAAGCGGGCCTTGATCTCGTCGGCCACGCCGGGGTGGCCGTTGTGCGCGATGGTGTCGGCGAATTCGCGGGCGACGAGGTTGCGTTGCGGGTCATCGGTGGACAGTCCCAGGCGGTCCAGCATGGCGCCGAAGTGGTCGGCGGCGGACCTCTCCGGTTCGGGCGGCGGCTGGACGTTGTTCGCGACGTCGGCCAGGTCTTTCAGGTCGTCGATGTGCTCGACGGTGCCGTCCAGCCGCCCGTCGTTGCGGGCCAGCCACCACACGACGGCGCTGCCCGGGTCCTTGAGGGCGTCCTCGCCGAGGTAGCGCCGCCGGCTCTGCTCCTGCTTGCGTTCGTGCTCCCAGACGGCCTCCGTTTTGCGCACCGTGGCGAGTTCGTCGAGTCGTTGCCGGTCATCCTCGGGGACGGAGAGCTTGACCGCCTGGGCCATGGCCCGGAGGCGGCCGGTGGCGTCAGGCTGCATCTCGGCCAGCGCGCAGGCGAGTTCGTGCGCCACCAGCGAGACGTGCTCGGGATCCCAGCGCCGGACGATGTCACGCGCACGCCGGACGATCGCGTTCCGCGCGACGGCGTCCAGATTGATCGCCGAGCCTTCGACGATCCCGTTCGAACGCGTCCACACTACGTTCGCGGAGAAGACGAAGAAGTAGTCGGGGCGGTTGCTCGGCAGACGCACCTCGGTGATGCGGCCGATCTCGGTGGACGGCGGAGCGTCGGGCACGTACCTGAACTCGGGCGGCGGCGCACGGCGGAACGTCCGGCGCGCGACGACCGCGAGCCCGGCGAGCGCTGCGACTGCGAGGACCGGTCCCCAGACGAAGACCGGCGCGAGCAGGATCAGCGTGGCGAGCAGCAGCCCGCCGATCAGCAGCGGAAAGAACACCGGCGGAACGCGACCCGCATCGAGGCGGCGCATCTTGTCGAATTCGCTCATAGGGAACCGGACCTCCTGCCCGTCCTGATCTTGCGGAGCACGAGATCCTCCAGGTCCGCGTGCGGTGCGGCCTCGCGCGCGAGCGTGTACATCCGGGCCAGGACGCGCGGCCGGTGCGCGCATCCGGCGATGAGCAGGTCGAGCAGCAGGTCCCGATGTCGCCCGTCGTCCAAGGCGTAACGCAGCCAGGCGCGTGCGGCCGGCGCCCACGCTTCCTCGGGGAGCGAGCCGATGGCGCGGTCCCAGCCGTCGGTCAGCCCTGCCTGGACCGCCGCATCGTCGAGGAGCGGACGCCCGCGCGCACCCGGGGACGTGAAGAGCGCCGGGTCGGCGAGCGCGAGGAAGATCGGTGCGTCGGAGGCCCGCCGCCGTTCGTCCGTGCTCGGCAGCGTGACGCGGTCGAGCATCTGGCGGAGGAGACGAGGATTGTCGCGAACCAGGGCGGTCAGGGCGTCGCGAGCGCGCGTGCCCCGCTCGCGCCTGGCCAGGTGGTGCAGGCGCACGATCGCTTCGTCCGGATGGCTCACCACCATCTCGTCCCGGCAGGCGACCATGACGACCTCGGCCAGGGCCGGCGGCGCATCATGCCGCTTGGACCATTCGTAGATCCTCCGGCGGAAGAAGCGGCCGTGCGCGCGGTGGCGCAGTCCGTCCTGGAGGACGAGGGCCGCCGCCGCGATCCTCGGGCGGGAGGGCGGTTTCTCCGTCCAGTTCTCCACGAGTTTCGGCAGAAGGCCGCAGTGCCGGTCGGTGAGGCACAGCGCGGTGAAACGCCCGATCAGATCCGTTCGTTCGGTGTCGGAGAGGCTCGCGTCCTGGGCCGTCCGGGCGACCCATTCGCGGATGTGCCCTTGAAGGAAAGGCAGGTGCGTCCAGATGTACGACCGGACCGCAGCGTCGTAGCCGGTTTCTTCGAAGTGGACGTGACCCGAGTCGTCGAGGCTCGCGTTGACGTCGGCCAGCCGCTGCTGAAGAGGCGAATGCTCCAGAAGCGGAACGTCCTCCGGTGGTTGCTCCATGATTCGCAGGAATTCTGTGGCGCCCCGATACACCGTCTCGGCATGTGCGCCGTGCAACATCGCGGTCACGAGCAGGAATGCTCGTTGTGTTCCTCGCGTCAGCTTGGCGATGTGTCTGGCGAGCTCATCGCGGTGACCGGACAGGGCGCGTTCTGCGACTTCGCACCACTCGGTGAAGCTGCTGCCTCCTATTCCCTTCTTGTGCTCCACCACGACGAAGTGCGCGTACCGGGCGACCCTCTCAAGAGACGGGCGCGCGGTCAGCGGCGGCAGCGAGGGCAGCGGCGTGGGGAAGGGCACATCGTCCTGCTTGAGGTAGCGCCGGAACACGGTGTCGGATGGAACCTCGCCGAGTTCGACGCAGAACGGCAGCAGTTCTGGTTCGAGTTCCAACTCTTTGCGGGGCGATGCGTTCCTGGGCGGCAGGACGACGACCAGATGGCCGTTTCTGTCGCGGGTCCGGCTGCGCAGGCTGGACAGTTCGCCGTGCACCTTGTTCCAGTCGTTCTCGCTGGCAGTGGAAAGGTCCAGCAGGATGCAGTCGGATTCGCCGACGTGATCGAGGTCCAGGCAGCTCGATCGCTCTTCGTCCTGCAGCACGATCTCGTGGACGGGACGCTGCGCCAGTTGCCACAGGAGCATCTTCGCGGCGGCGAGCCTTCCGCTGCCCGGCAGCCCCTCGAGGAAGACGGTGCTGTGCCGCTTCAGGACGTCGCGTGCCGTGCCGAGCCCGGGTGGTTCGACGAAACGCTGCCAGAGCCACTCGAGTTCGTCGATGTCCTTCTTCCTGGGCTCCCTCCCTTTCGAATCCCGCAACATGTAGTTGTAGTTGTAATTGTTCTGCGGAGCGTCGCCCGCTTGTACGGGGCCGTGGGCATGGGATATTTGCGGGCCGGTTTGCGTGGTCATCGATCGGCTCCGTCGTCGCTCTTGCCGCCGAACCGGTGGGCGATGTTCCCGTGGTGATCGCCCTGGATGTAGGTGGCGCCGTCGCCGGAAAAGGTCTGGGAATAGTTGTTCATGTCACCGGAACCGGCATGGACGGATCCGTGGACGTTCCGGATCACCGGTCCGGGGTTGCCGACGACGCCGGAGATGTCGCGTGCCTGGACGACGGTTCCGGACGCGTCGGAGGACGAATTGCGCACCGAGTCCTTCCCCGGCGCGTCGGCGGAGGCGGCGTCCCTCAGGGCCGGGACCGCCTTCGCGACGACCTGGGCGATGCGCGCGAGGCCGGACTCGCCGTCCCGGACGTCCAGGCGAAGCGACTGGGCGTCGGCGAGGCGGCCCAACTCCGGGGGGAGAAGGTCCTTGCGAAGCCGCTCCGTCAACCTGCCCTTGAGGACAGGGATGACCATCGCCGCGTTGGCGTACGCCTCCAGAATCTCTCGCCGCACCCAGTCGTTCTCGTCCCGGAGGCGCGGATGACCGAGCCAGTCCGGGCCGATGACGGCCAGCAGGACGGTGCAGTTCTGGGCGGCGCGGAGCAGTTCCCTGTTGAAGTCCTCTCCCGCACCGATGGATTTGGACGCACGGAACACCGCTTCGGGGCCGAAGCGTCCGGACAGTTCGCGTTCGATCGCGAACGCGGCCTCGTCGCCGTCCCCGGTGCGGTAGTTGATGAATACCTCGTGCATGTCCCGTCCCCTTTCATGGGCTCGAGTTCCGCAGGGCCGTTCCGAGCTCGGGCGCCAGCTCGCGCACGGACGGGCTCGTCGGATGGCGCGACAGCGTCCGCGCGAGTTTGCGCAGGTCCGTGGCGATGGTGGCGGAGGCGACGGTGGCCGCTCCGCCCAGGAGTTCGCGGGTCTGCTCGCAGGCGCGGTCGATCTCCCCCGACGCAGCCACCGCCAGCGCTCGCCGCATGCCGAATCGGGTGCGGGTGCGGACGGCATCGGGCGGTACGCGGGCGAGCTGGGCGTCCAGGATCTCGGCGGCCGCTTTCGGACGTCCCAGCTCGTACAGGCACCAGCCGCGTCCCATCTCCGCCGGATCGGCCACGTTCGTGGTGCCGAGGACCGGCGTCTCCTGTTCGCGCGACGCGGCGGCGAGCAGGTCCCGGGCTCGATCGATGCAGCGCATGCAGGCGTCGTGGTCGCCGGCGAGGGCGTGCCCCTGTGCCTCCCGTTGCGCGGCGAGCCCGAGGACGCGCGGCGAGACCCGGCCGGCCTGCGCCCGCCTCGCGAGGTCGATCGTGCTCCGGGCGTCGTCCCGGTAGAGGGTGACCAGCGCGTGGCGGACCAGCCCGTACGCGGTGAGCTCCTGGTCGCCGCCGGCGGCCGCGTACCGGGTCCACCAGAGCGCGGACTCGTCGTTGCCGGTCTCCTGCACGAGCCAGCCGACGTACTCGGCGTAGCGGGAGGCGAGCCGCAGCAGATCGGGGCGGGTACGCGGGCCGGCGTGCGACGCCAGTTCGCGCAGCGTGTGGGTCTGGGCGATGAGGACGGGCAGCACGAGGCCGGGGGCGACCGCCTGGCCGAGCTGCCGGTACTGCGCGAGCATCGACCGGTAGAGGCCCGGGAGCGTCGGGTTGTCGGCGGCCGCCGGTCCGGCGTGGCCGATCCCGAGGCCCGCGAGGGACGCGGCGCCGACGGCCACCGCCTGCCGCCGGCTCACGGGCTGGAACCAGCTCGGGCCGTCCGCCGACAGCCGCATCAGCCACACCTCCGCCTCCCGGTCTCCGAGCCCTCCCGGCACGGGCCCGGAGGGACCGGCGGCGAGCGCCGCGAGCGCGCCGTCCGCGCGCAGTTCGGTGTCGCAGAGCCGCGCCAGATCCCGGGCCGGAGGCCGGAGTCCGCGCTCGACCAGGCTCAGGTGCCCTTTGCTGTAATGCACCCGGGCGGCGAGGCGCGCGAGCGACATGCCCGCCGCGAGCCGCCTCCTCCGAAGCTCTTTCCCGAAATCCGCTGGACCGTCGTTCATGCGAACCGTCATGCC
This sequence comes from Actinomadura napierensis, assembly GCF_039529375.1. NCBI lineage: Bacteria > Bacillati > Actinomycetota > Actinomycetes > Streptosporangiales > Thermomonosporaceae > Actinomadura > Actinomadura napierensis. The sequence continues at coordinate 3,552 of NZ_BAAAMR010000068.1, read as the reverse complement.
GTCCATCCGAACAGCGGGGCTCATCGGGAGCAAGAGTGCGTTCCCGGCGGGCGGCTCGCAAGAGGAATGGGGGCGTTTCCCGTTTCGCCTTTTATGGTTCGGAGGAAACGGCGGGTCCGGTGCGTCCCGAAGCGGAGCAGACGGCGGATGGGGCGGGTGGTGCCGGTGTGGCCAGGGTGATCGCCAGGTTTGCGGCGTATGTGGGGATGCCTTGTTATCCGCCATTTCAATGGCGGAATGTGACGAAAGAAAGTTGATCAGGTCGGGGCTTGGGGGAATGGCCGGGCGGGTACGTGGTGGGGGACACAATTCGATACGTCGCCCCGGAGTGCAGATGCGTCTCTCCCGCCCCTGTCTGGCCGCTTTCGGTGCGGTGACCTTCGCCGCCGGCATGATCACCTGGTCCGGTGCCGCCTCGGCGGCCGGGACGAACTACGTCGCCCTCGGCGATTCGTACTCGTCCGGTACGGGGGCCGGGGACTACGACCCGGCGAGCGGGTCGTGCAACCGGAGCAAGAACGCCTATGCGGAGCTGTGGGCCGCGGCCCACACGACGAGTTCGTTCAAGTTCGTCGCGTGCTCGGGCGCGACGACCTCGACCGTGGCGTCGGGGCAGCTCGGCGCGTTGAGTTCGGCCACGACGCTGGTCAGCATGACGGTCGGGGGGAACGACGCCGGGTTCAGCGACGTGATGCAGACGTGCGTGCTGCACTCGGCGTCGACGTGCGAGAGCGCGGTGGCCTCGGCGGAGAGCTTCATGAAGAACACGCTGCCCGGCAGGCTCGACTCGCTGTACGGCAAGGTCCGGGCCAAGGCGCCGGGCGCGCGGGTGGTGGTGCTCGGGTACCCGCACCTCTACAAGATCGTGAGCGTGTGCGTGGGGCTGAGCAACGCCAAGCGGACGGCGCTGAACGGTGCCGCCGACGTGCTCGACGGCACCGTGAAGGCGGCGGCCGGGCGGGCCGGGTTCACCTGGTCGGACGTCCGCGACGAGTTCGCCGGGCACGAGCTGTGCTCCGGCGACGACTGGCTGCACGCGGTGACGATCCCGATCGGCTCCAGCTACCACCCGACCGCCACGGGGCACCGGCTGGGCTACCTGCCCGCGCTCACCGGGTCGGCGAAGGCGTCGCTGCAGGCGCAGACCTGACCCGCAGGGCGAACGCCGCCGTGGCGAGGGCGCCCGCCATGAGCAGGGCGCTCACCCAGGCGGGGGAGCGGTAGCCGAGGCCCGCGCCGATCGCCAGGCCGCCGAGCCACGGGCCGATCGTCGCGCCGACGTTGAACGCGGCGGTGGTGAGGCCGCCGGCGAGTGCCGGTGCGTCCGCGGCCAGGTGCAGGACGCGGGTGATCAGCGCGGGGCCGGTGCCGAACGCCAGCATGCCCTGGACGAACACCAGCGGCACCGCGGCGGCGGGGGACCCGGCGGTCAGCGCCAGGGCCGTCCAGCCGGCCGCCAGCGCGGTCATCCCGGCGATGGTCAGGATGCGCGGATGGGTGTCGGCTATGCGGCCTCCGATGGTGACTCCGGCGAAGGAGCCGAGGCCGAACAGCGCCAGCAGCGCGGGCACCCAGGCGGTGCGCAGGCCGGTGACGTGCGTCGCGAGCGGTGCGAGGTAGGTGAAGGTGCAGAATGTCGCGCCCTGGAACAGCGCGTTCATCGCCAGGGTGAGCAGGAGCGGCCGGGAGGTTAGGACGCGCAGCTCGTTCGCGGTGCCCGCCGCGGGGGAGCGGTCGTCCGGGATCGTCCGGGCGATGGCGGCGACGGCGGGCAGCGACACCAGCGCCACCGCCCAGAACGCCGAGCGCCAGCCGAGGTGTTCGCCGAGCAGCGCTCCGGCGGGGACGCCCGCGACGCAGGCGACGGTGACGCCGCCGACCACGACGGACGTCGCTCGTGCCCGGGCGTCCGGCGGGACGAGCGCGACGGCGGCGGCGAGCGCGACGGCCCAGAACCCGGCGTTGGCGAGGGCGGCGGCGACGCGGGTCGTGAGCAGGACGGCGTAGCTGGTGGTGACGGCGCCGATCACGTGGACGGCGATGAAGGCGCACAGGAAGGCCAGCAGCGCGCGGCGGCGCGGCCGGCCGCGGGCGAGCAGCGCCATGGCCGGCGCGCCCACCGCCATGCCGATGGCGAAGGCGGAGGTGAGCAGCCCGGCGGCGGGCACGGACACGTGCAGGCCGGCGGCGATGCCGGGCAGCAGGCCCGACAGCATGAACTCGGAGGTGCCCTGGGCGAACACGGCGAGCCCGAGGACGTAGACGGCGAGAGGCAAGGCAGAACTCCCGAGACGGCGAACAGGGGTGCGCTGAATCGGTGGGGGCGGTGCCGCGGAGAGCCGTCATCGACGGCGGCGGCCACAAGGAAGAGGCCCTCAGGGAGACGCGATGGCGTCGAGGGCGGCCCGCACCGCGGCGCGGCGGCCGTCGAGGGGCCGCGCGCGCCGGGGGTCAGCGTCTGTTCGCCTCCGGGCCGGACATGATCGTGAGGGTACCAGCGCGGCGCCGTGGGCCGCACACGATAATCGCCTGGTCGAGAGGAGACGTCGATGATCGTCGACGCGTGGATGCAGCATGGAACGGTCCGGTTCCTGCGGCACGAGATGCTGGACTCGCTGTGGCGGTGGACCGGGCAGAAACCGCCGGAGGAGGAGGTGCCGGTCTCGGTCACGGTCGGCGCCATGGACGCCGGCGGGGTGGACGTCGGGCTGATCAGCGCCTGGTACGGCCCGGAGGGCGCGCTGGTGAGCAACGACGAGGTCGCGTCGTTCGTCGAGCAGGCGCCGGACCGGCTGGCGGGAGTGGCGTCGGTCGACCTGCGCAAGCCGATGGAGGCGGTCCGGGAGCTGCGGCGGTGCGTGAACGAGCTGGGCTTCAAGGCCCTGCGCGTGGTGCCGTGGCTGTGGGAGCTGCCGCCGACGGACCGGCGGTTCTATCCGCTGTTCGCCGAATGCGTGGAGCTCGGGGTCCCGTTCTGTACGCAGGTCGGGCACACCGGTCCGCTGCGGCCGAGCGAGACGGGGCGTCCGATCCCGTACGTCGACCAGGTCGCGCTGGACTTCCCCGAGCTGGTCATCGTCGGCGGCCACGTCGGGTACCCGTGGACGGAGGAGATGGTCGCGGTGTGCCGCAAGCACCCGAACGTCTACATCGACACCTCGGCGTACACGGTCCGCCGGTACCCGCCGGAGCTCGTCCGGTACATGGCGCAGGACCGGCACCACAAGGTCATGTTCGGCACGAACTTCCCGATGATCACGCCGGAGCGGGCGCTGCGGGGGCTGGACGGGCTGGGCCTGGACGACGCGGCGCGGGAGGCGTTCCTGTCCGGCAACGCCCGCGCCGTGTTCCGGATCTAATGATCTACAACGTAAAGGCGGTCACCGGCGCAGCGTCCGGCAGGCGAGCAGTCCGACCGGGACGGGCGCCCAGAACGTGGCGGCCCGGAACACCAGCACAGCGTGCAGCGCCGGACCGGGCGGGACGCCGCCGGCGGCCAGCGCCGCCGCCAGCGCGGCCTTGGGCGGCCCGATGCCGCCGGGGACCGGGACC
>NZ_BAAAMR010000067.1:0-59632 GCF_039529375.1 Actinomadura napierensis | reverse complement strand
CAGGCGACCCGGAACCGCGCGGCGCGCACCGCGTCCGGGACGCCGGAGTCGTCGATCGCGGCGAGCCGGGCCAGGGCCGCGCCGCCGGGCGGCAGCTCCGCGCCGGACGCGTCCAGGAAGCGCACACCGAGGGCGCGCAGCAGCCCGGCGCCGCCGTCGGTGCTCGCGCTGCCGCCGATGCAGACCAGCACGTCCCGCGCGCCGCGCCGGACCGCGACCGCGATCAGCTCGCCGGTGCCGGCCGTGCCGGCGCCCAGCGGGTCGGGCGGGACGTCCTCGACCAGCGGCAGCCCGGACGCGGCGGCCAGCTCCACGACGGCGGACCGGCCGTCGCCCGACAGCGCGTAGGCCGCCTTCACCGGACGGCCCACCGGGTCGGTCGCGGCGACCTCGACCAGGTCGCCGCCGCGCGCGGCCACGAAGCAGTCGAGGGTGCCCTCGCCGCCGTCGGCCATCGGCACGGCGACCACCTCGGCGCCGGGCACGGCGCGCCGCGCCCCCGCCCCGACCGCGGCGCACACCTCCGCCGCGGACAGGCTGCCCTTGAACGAGTCGGGCGCGATGACGATCTTCACTCTCAGTACTCCGCGGCGGACGTGGCCAGCACGGACGTGAATTCGCGCGGCAGCACCAGCGAGTCGCCCTCGTACCGGGTCTCCAGGTAGGTCAGCTCGCCGCCCCGCCACCAGTACAGGTGGGGGCTGAGCGAGCCCGGCCCCTCCTCGTAGGCGCGGTGCGCCTGCGCCTGCAGCTCGTTCGCGGCGGCCACGGCGGCGCGGTAGCGGGCCCGGGGGTGGACCTCCGACATGCTCAGCGCGTGCGCGACGATCAGGCTGCGGTTGGGGGCGATGACCAGCGCGCCGTGCGGGCCGATCGGCAGGTACTCCTCCAGCCACGCCAGGTGGGTGACGGCGTAGAACGTCCAGCCGTGCAGCACCGACACCCGGACGCCGCCGAGGTCCTGCTCGTCGAGCTGGAGCGGCCCGTCCGCGCGGACGTTGGCGCGACCCAGCATGAACAGCGCGTCGCCGGAGACCGGCCAGCCGTTCATCTCGTCGGTGGTGACGGTGCGGACGGTGGTGGGGGTGTCGACCACGACCGCCTCGATCAGCCCCGGCGCGAACGGCCGGGCCGCCAGCGCGCCGTTGTCGGCCTCGGCCGGGTAGATCCGGGTGCGCAGCAGGTGCTGGGCCAGGTCGAAGTCGCTGAGGTCGAGGGGCTCCTCGATCGCCGTGACGATCGTGGTGACGTGGTCGGACACCAGCGCCGGCCAGTCGTCGCGCGGCACCAGCCGGGCCAGCTGCCGCAGGTCGCGCATGCTGACGTGCAGCCGGTTGGCGCCCTCCAGCAGCATCACCTCTCCGGGGGCCCGGCTGCAGGCGTAGCCGAGGCTCTCGGCCACCAGTACCAGCAGCGAGTCGAGTGTTCCGTCGTCCCAGGGGTCGGGACGGGCGTGCCGGCCGCTCATCGCACACCTCCCGGCGCTTCCAGGGTCAGTACGCCGCCGCCGGGCCCGGGGTTCAGATCACCGGCCGGACCGCCGGCCTCGAGCACGGCGGGCGCGCCGAGCTCGAGCGTGCCCTGCCGGGGGCCGTGCCCGGCGGGCACCCCGGCGAGGACGGGCGCCCCGAGCGGCCCGAGCCGGGCGGCGAGCACGGCGTCCAGCTCGGCGGGATCGCCGGAGCGTTCCCACGAGCCGAGCGCGAAGCCCGCGGCCCCGTCGAGCCAGCCGGCCTGGAGCAGCTGGACGAGCATCCGGTCGATCCGGTACGGCGCCTCCGTGACGTCCTCCAGGAAAACGATGCGGCCCTTCGCGGGCGGCGGAGCGTACGGGGTGCCGAGCAGTGCGGTGATCAGGGTGAGGGTGCCGCCGGTGAGCGGGCCTTCGGCGCGTCCCGGGCACAGGGCGTGCGTGCCGGGCAGCGCCACGGTACCGCCGAACAGCGCGGCGCGCAGGCCGTCCAGGGCGCCGGCCCGGTCGGGCTCCGGGCCGCCGTCCGGGTCCGGCGCGCCGAGGTCGGCGATCATGCCGGCGGGCATCGGGCCGAACGAGGTGGTGACGCCGAGCCGGGCGCCGAAGCAGGCGTGCAGCGCGGTGATGTCGCTGGAGCCGTGCAGGATCTTCGGTCCGGCCCCGGGCGCCCGTGTCGCGGCGGCGAGGGCGTCCCAGTCGAGGTGGCCGAGCACGCGGGTGGCGCCGTAGCCGCCGCGGGCGCAGATCACCCCGCGCACGCGCGGGTCGCACCAGGCGGCCTGCAGGTCGGCGGCGCGGTCGGCGTCGGTGCCGGCGAGGCGGTGCCAGTCGTCGCGGACGGGTTCACGGACCCCGAGGCCGACCCTGTCAAGGGCGTGCTTGCCCACCACGACGTCGAGGCCGAGGTCGCGCAGCACCGCGCAGCCCGCCTCCAGCCGGGCCGGCTCCGCGGGCCCGCTGGGCGCGACGACCGCGATCCGGTCCCCCGGGCGCAACCGCGCGTACCTGCGGATCTCCCCCTGTGCCGCCCCTTCGCCGGGCGTGCCTGCGGCGGGCGCGTCGGACGGCCCCTCGACCCCCTCCGCGCGGGCGCCCCCGCTCATCAACCCGATCCCTCCTCGCACCGCGACGGATAGAGCTTGTCAGGATCCGGCCGCCAGTGGAAGGGGCGCCCGGTCACGACCCGCCAACGGATCACCGCCCGGTGCCGAGGGCGATGCGGGCCAGCCGCGGCAGCGACTCCCCGATCGGCCGGCGCAGCACCGCGTCCGCCAGCCCGTCGTAGGGCGTCGGCTCGGCGTTCATGATCACCAGGCGGGCGCCGTGGTCGACCGCCTCCAGGCAGAGCCCGGCGGCGGGCTGGACGGTCAGCGAGGTGCCGACCGCCAGGAACAGGTCGCAGGAGCGGGCCGCGGTGATCGCCGCGTCCAGCACCTCCTGCTCCAGCGCCTGCCCGAAGGAGATCGTCGCGGACTTCTGGACGCCGCCGCACTCGGCGCACGACGGATCGTCCTCGCCCGCCTCGACGCGCGCGAGGACCTCCGGCATCGGGGTGCGCAGGCCGCAGGACAGGCAGACCGCGTCGCGCATGGTGCCGTGGATCTCGATCACCTTGTCCGGGCCGGACCCGGCCCGCTGGTGCAGCCCGTCGATGTTCTGCGTGATCAGCGCGCGCAGCCGTCCGGCCCGCTCCAGCTCCACGAGGGCGGCGTGCGCGGCGTTCGGCTCCGCGTCCCAGGCGGGGTGGTCGAGCCGGGCGCGCCAGGAGCGGCGCCGCACCTCCGGGTCGGCGATGTAGGCGCCGATCGTGGACATGGCCTCGGCGGAGGGGTCCTTGGTCCAGACGCCCTGCGGGCCGCGGAAGTCCGGGATGCCGCTGTCGGTGGAGATCCCTGCGCCGGTGAGGACGGTGATCGCCGCCGCCTCCGGCAGCAGCCCGGCGAGCGTGAGGGGTGCGTCCATTCCTCAAGGTTAGGGGCCGAACGACCGGGCCGCTTCCCGGTTTCGGGCGGCCGCTACGGTGCGTCACGGCCCGACCGGCTTCCAAAAGGTGACAAACTTGGCCGGGTATGAGGTCGACGCCGCACATCCTGGTGATCAACGGCACCAAGGTCCACCGCCCGGTGTTCATCCTGGGCGCGCCGCACTCGGGTGCCGATCTCGTCGCGCGCGCCCTCAAGCGGTCCGCCGGATTCCATCTCACCACCGGACGTCCCGGCGTGCTGCGCGTCGTCTACGCCTTCGCGCGGCGGCCCGCCATCGCGACCGAGCGCGGGACCGGCGCCGCCCGGGTGATCCGGGACGCCTACGCCGAGGCCTGGCAGATCTCCGCGCGCGCCTGCGCGGAGTGCCCGGACGAGTGCCGCGAGCTGGCCGGGCTGCCGCCGCGCCCCGCGGTGCTGCGCGACCGGCCGGTGCACGACGGCGACACCGAGGGGCCGTGCGTGCAGCCGCGCGGCATCTCCCGGTACGCCGACGCCTCCCCCGACCTGATCTACAGCGCGGACGTGCTGCTGGACGCCTTCCCCGACGCCCAGCTCGTCCAGGTGATCCGGGACGGCCGGGACGCGGTCGCCGACATGCTCGCCGACGACCGGTGCCTGGCCTGGTTCAAGCCGGGGCTGGCCAACCTCGACACGGTGTTCCCCAACCCGTTCTTCGGGGTCGAGGACCACACCGAACGCAACCGCTGGCCGCGCGCGGCGACGGCGGTGAAGTGCGCGCTGCGGTGGCGCGGGTCCGTGCGGCTCAGCGCCCGGCTGCGGCAGCAGGTCCCCGAGGAGCAGCTGTTCACCGTCCGGTACGAGGACCTGGCCGCCCGGCCCCGCCGGGTCGCCGCCGAGATGTCGCGGTACCTGGACGCGGACCTGTCGAAGACGACCCTGTCGGGCCTCGTCCGGGCGGGTTCGCGCGCCGCCCCGGAGTCCGGCGAGGCCGAACACGGTGTCGGCGCCTGGCGGGAGCGCCTGACGCCCCGCCAGCTCGCCCAGGTGGAGAAGGTCGCCGGGACGGAGCTGCAGCGGCTCGGCTACCGCCTCAGCACCGACGCCTGACGGGGCACCGTCACTCGGCGCCCAGGGGCTCGGTGGCCCGCTCCTCGTCCTTCTGGTGGGAGAACTGGGTGCGGTACAGCTCGGCGTACAGGCCGCCCTCCAGCAGCAGCTCCTCGTGCCGGCCGCGCTCGGCGACGCGGCCCTCCTCGATCACCAGGATCTGGTCGGCCTCCCGGATCGTGGACAGCCGGTGCGCGATCACCAGCGAGGTGCGGCCCGCCAGCGCGGTCCGCAGCGCCTCCTGGACGGCGGCCTCGGACTCGGAGTCCAGGTGGGCGGTCGCCTCGTCCAGCACCACCACAGACGGCGCCTTCAGCAGCAGCCGCGCGATCGCCAGCCGCTGCTTCTCGCCGCCGGACAGCCGGTAGCCGCGGTCGCCGACGACGGTGTCCAGGCCCTCGGACATGCCCGCGACCAGGCCGCCGATCTGCGCGGCGTCCAGCGCGGCGAGGATCTGCCCGTCGGTGGCGTCCGGACGGGCGTAGCGCATGTTCTCGCGGATCGAGTCGTGGAACAGGTGCGCGTCCTGGCTGACCACGCCGACCTCGGCGCGCAGCGAGTCGAGCGTGACGTCACGGACGTCCACGCCGCCGATCCTCACCGCGCCGTCCGACACGTCGTACAGCCGCGACACCAGGTGCGTGATCGTCGACTTCCCGGCCCCGGACGGCCCGACCAGCGCGACGAGCTGCCCCGGCTCGGCGGTGAAGTCGATGTCGTGCAGCACCTCCTTGCCGGGGGCGTGGTCGACGCGGGCGATCGACTCCAGCGACGCCAGCGACACCTCGTCCGCCGCCGGGTAGGCGAACCGGACGTGGTCGAACCTGATCGCCGGGGCGTCGCGCCGGGAGGCGGCGTGCCCGTTGCCCTTGACCGGGTTCGCCGCGGTGGTCTCGCGCGCCGCGCTCAGCGTGCGGGCGCCCTCGCGGTCGCGGATGAGCGGCTTGAGGTCGAGCACCTCGAAGACGCGGTCGAAGCTGACCAGCGCCGTCATGACGTCCACGTGGACGTTCGACAGCGCGGTGAGCGGCCCGTACATCCGGGTGAGCAGGGTGGCGAGGGCGACGAGGGTGCCGAGCTGGAAGCTGCCGTCCACCACCAGGTAGCCGCCGACGCCGTAGACCATCGCGGTGGCGAGCGCCGCGACGAGCGTGAGGCCGGTGAAGAACACCCGCCCGTACATCGCGGAGACGACCCCGATGTCGCGGACCCGCGCCGCGCGCCCGGAGAAGTTCTCCTCCTCCTCGGCGGGACGGCCGTAGAGCTTGGCCAGCATGGCGCCCGCGACGTTGAACCGCTCGGTCATCAGCGAGCTCATCTCGGCGTCCAGCACCATCTGCTCGCGGCTGATCCGCGACAGCCGCTTGCCGACCCACTTGGCCGGCAGGATGAACACCGGGAGCAGCAGCAGCGCGATCAGCGTCACCTGCCAGGACAGGATCATCATCGTGACCAGTACCAGGACCAGGCTGATCACGTTGGAGACCACCGACGACAGCGTGGTGGTGAGCGCCCGCTGCGCCCCGATGACGTCGTTGTTGAGCCGGCTGACCAGCGAGCCGGTCTGCGCCCGCATGAAGAACGCGACGGGCTGGCGCTGGACGTGCCCGAACACCTGGCTGCGCAGGTCGTAGATCAGCCCCTCGCCGATGCGCGCGGAGTACCAGCGCTGCGCGAGCCCGAGCACCGCGTCCATCAGGGCGAGCCCGGCGACCGCGACGGCGAGCCAGATCACCAGGTTCTGCCGGTGGTGCCCGATGCCGGTGTCGATGATCGACTTGAGCAGCAGCGGGTTGGCGACGACGACCACCGCGGCGAGCGCGTTGAGCCCGAGGAACAGGACCAGGTCGCGGGTGTAGGGGCGGGCGTAGCCCGCGATCCGCTTGAACGTGCCGGGCTTGAGCCGCTGCTGGGTGACCGACTCGTCGCGGCGGAACGAGGCCATCACCTGCCAGCCGTTGCCCGGCATTCCCGGCATGCCCACTAATGCCTCCGAGGGGTCGCCGCGCGCCCGGCACGGGATGGGCGCGCGTGAAACGTAATCAAGTAAGCATCTCAGTATCCGGCGGGCACAACGCGCGCCCGGCCGCCGCGCTTCCCGGCTCCGCTCACGGCGTAACGGCTCTGGACTTCCCGGCCGAACCGGTGGTTAATGTGATCAACAACTTCAGGCTCTCACCCCCCAGGAGCCCCTGTGCCCCAGCGCTCACCACAGCGCCCGCGCATGCGCCCGCCACGAGCGGGCGCGGGTGCCGTCACCCTGACCACCGGCGCCGCACTGGCCACCGCCGCCGCGCTGCTCGCCACCGCCCTGCCCGCCGCGTCCGCGTCCGCGGGATCCGCGCCCGCCGCGCCGCCGCACCGGCTCACCGTCAGCGGCGGTGAGACGCAGCCGGTGTTCTCCCGCGCCGACGCCGTCACCCAGACGGTGAACATCGAGACCACCGCCGACAGCGACCGCGACGGCGTGCGCGACCGCGTCCAGCTGCGGATCATGCGGCCGGCGGAGACCGACACCGCCGGCCTCAGGGTCCCGACGATCATGGAGCCGAGCCCGTACTGGGCCGGCATCAACGACGTCCCGAACCACCCGGTGGACATCGGCGACGCGCGGGCCCGCGCGCTGACCACCACCCAGCGGAACCTCGCCGAGATGTTCCCGGGCTACTACGACAACTACTTCCTGCCGCGCGGCTACGCCGTCGCCGACCTCGACAGCATCGGGACGGGCGGCTCGACCGGCTGCCCGACGTCCGGGGACCGCAGCGAGCAGGCCGGCGCCAAGGCCGCCGTCGACTGGCTGAACGGCCGGGCCCGGGGCTGGGCGCCGGACGGCACGCCGGTCAAGGCCACCTGGTCCACGGGGAACGTCGGCATGATCGGCCAGTCCTATGACGGGACGCTGCCGAACATGGCCGCCGCGTCGGGCGTCGAGGGGCTGAAGGCCATCGTCCCGATCGCCGGGATCAGCAGCTGGTACGACTACTACCGCGCGGGCGGCGGCGTCGTCGCGCCCGGCGGCTACCAGGGCGAGGACCTGGACGTGCTGGCCAAGGCCGTGCTCACCCGGAAGAACCCCGAGGTCTGCAAGCAGGTCATCGACGACATCGAGGCCACCCAGGACCGCGAGACCGGCGACTACGGCAAGGTCTGGGCCGAGCGCGACTACGTCGGCCAGGCGCGGAACGTGCACGCGGCCGTCATGGTCGTGCACGGGCTCAACGACTGGAACGTCAAGCTCAAGAACTCCGTCCAGTGGTGGAACGCGCTGAAGAAGGCGGGCGTGCCGCGCAAGCTCTGGCTGCACCAGGGCAACCACTCGACGCCGTTCCGCTGGCGCGTGGAGGAGTGGCTGCGGCAGACGCTCCACTGGTTCGACCGGTACCTCTACGGCATCCGCAACGGCATCGACAAGGAGCCGCGCGTCGACATCGAGCGCGCGGACGGGACGTGGGAGACGGCGAAGGACTGGCCGGTCCCCGGCACCCGCACCGTCCCGCTCAGCCTCGACGCCGGCTCGTCCGGCCAGCCGGGCACGCTCGGCCTGCGTCCCGGGCACGGCGTGACGCAGTCGTTCACCGACGAGGGCAAGACCCGCACCGCCGAGGACCTGCTGGCGAACGAGGGCCGGGCCGATCCGAACCGGCTCGCCTACCTCACCGGGACGCTGGACCGGCCGGTCCGGATCGACGGCACGCCCTCGATGTCGCTGCGCGCGTCCCTGGACGGCCGGTCGCCCTACCTGACGGCGCTCCTGGTGGACTACGGCACCGACAGCCGGCCGACCGGCGCCCGCGTCGACACCGGGCAGAAGGTCTGTTACGGGCAGAGCGTGCCGGGCGACGAGGGCTGCACCACGCGGCAGGCCCTCGCCATGGAGACCGCCCCCTACAAGATCATCACCCGGGGCTGGCTGGACGCGCGGAACCGGAACGGCTTCAGCCGCACCGACCCGATCACGCCGGGACGCACCTACGCGTTCCGCTGGGACCTCCAGCCGACCGACTACACGGTCAAGGCCGGCCACCGGCTCGGCGTGATCCTGCTGTCCACCGACCACGACTACACGCTGCGCTACCCGGCCGGCACCGAGGTCACGATGAGGACGGGCGTCAGCCGCGTCGACCTCCCCCTCGCCCGCGGCGGCCGCGAGGCCCTCGGCTGACCGAACAACGTTCACTTGCGGCGAGTCGTCGTTATGGCAGGCCGCATAACGACGACACGCCGCAAGTCGACGATGACGCGGGCGGGGCGTGTGCGGGGAGGGTGTGAGGGTTACTTGCCGAAGAGGTCGCGGAGGCGGCCTGCCTGCTCGCGGCGCTCGGCGGCGCACTGCTGTTCGAGGGTGTTCTCGGGGGCCTCCCACAGCAGCCGCTTGGTGGCCACGGCGGCGCCGGGGTTCACCGCGAGGAGGGAGGCGACCAGGTCGTCGACCGCGGCGTCCAGGCCGTCGCGCGGCACCACGATCTCGGCGATGCCGAGCCGGGCCGCCTCCTCGGCGTGGACCGTCCGGGCCGTCAGGCACAGTTCGAGGGCGCGCCCGATGCCGACGATCTCCACCAGCGGCTTGGTGCCGGTGAGGTCGGGGACGAGCCCGAGCGCGGGCTCCTTCATGCAGAACTTCACGTCGTCGGCGGCGACGCGGATGTCGCAGGCGAGCGCGAGCTGGAATCCACCGCCGATGGCGTGCCCGTGCACCGCCGCGACGGTGACGATCTCGGGGCGCCGCAGCCAGGTGTACCCCTCCTGCAGCTCGGCGATGAACCGGTCGGTGGCCTCGGCGTCGGAGCCGTCGGCGAAGCCCTCGCCGTCGCCGGAGAACATCGACAGGTCGATGCCCGCCGAGAACGAGGGGCCGGCGCCGCGCAGCACGACCACGCGCACACCGTCCGGCAGTGACCGGCCGATCGCGGCCAGGCCGCGCCAGGTGGCGAACGTCATGGCGTTGCGCCGCTCCGGCCGGTTCAGCGTGACGGTCGCGACCGCGCCGTCGACCTCCAGCCGCAGCCCGGCCTCGGCCAGCCGCTCCTCGAGCGGCCGGTCCCCGGCCGGCCCGGTCCGGGTGAGCCCGGTCCCGGTGGGCCCGGTGGCCGTTTCCGGCCCGTTCCCGACCCTCGCGTCCGCCATCGACGTTCCCCTTCCGACGAGCGCGGCGGGCCCGCCCCGCCGTCCACGGGGCGGAGCCCGACCTGCCCGCCGCCGCGACCGAACCCTACTCGGTGGGCCGCGGCGACGGATCAGGCGGTGCGCTCATCCGGGGGCCGTCGTCCGTCCGGGACCTGCGTCCGTTCGGGACCCGTGTCCGTTCTGGACCTTCGTCCGGTCAGGACTTCTTGCCCCGGGTCGCGCCGCCGCGACCGCGCAGGTTGACTCCGGACTCGGTGAGGATCCGGTGGATGAAGCCGTACGAGCGGCCGGTGGCGGCTGCCAGGGCGCGGATGCTCTCGCCGGAGTCGTACCTCTTCTTGAGGTCCGCCGCCAGCTTGTCGCGCTCGGCACCGGTCACGCGGGTGCCCTTCTTGAGGGTCTCGGCCACGAGTACCTCCCGTAGTGATGTGGTGACCGCTGCGTTATCCCCCGCCATGATCAGTCATTCCCGCGCGTTCGGCTACCCACTCGGCCAGAAAAGATCTGCGGAAGGCACTCTGCAGGTCACGCAAGTGCCACCAGATCGGCAAACTCGTCACTCCAGATGTCTTCGACACCATCCGGCAGCAAAATCACTCTTTCCGGCCGCAGCGCGTCCACCGCACCCTCATCGTGGGTCACCAGGACGATGGCCCCGGCGAAGGTGCGCAGCGCGCCGAGGATCTCCGCGCGGCTGGCCGGGTCGAGGTTGTTGGTGGGCTCGTCGAGCAGCAGCACGTTGGCGCTCGACACCACCAGCATCGCCAGTGCCAGCCGGGTCTTCTCGCCGCCGGACAGCACGCCCGCGGGCTTGTCGACGTCGTCGCCGGAGAACAGGAACGAGCCCAGGATCTTGCGGACCTCGACGGGCGCGAGGCCGGGCGCGGCCGTCTGCATGTTCTCCAGCACCGACCGCTCCACGTCGAGCGTCTCGTGCTCCTGGGCGTAGTAGCCGATGCGCAGCCCGTGGCCGGCCACGACGCCGCCGGTGTCGGGCTTGTCGACCCCGGCCAGCATGCGCAGGAGGGTCGTCTTGCCCGCGCCGTTCAGGCCCAGCACGACGACCCGGCTGCCCCGGTCGATGGCCAGGTCCACGTCGGTGAAAATCTCCAAAGATCCGTACGATTTCGACAAACCTTCGGCGGTAAGGGGGGTTTTGCCACAAGGTGCCGGGTCCGGGAAGCGAATTTTGGCCACCTTGTCGGCCTGCCGCTCCCCCTCGACGCCGGCCAGCAGCTGCCGGGCCCGCCGGTCCATCTGCTGCGCCGCCTTGGCCTTGGTCGCCTTCGCGCGCATCTTGTCGGCCTGCGACAGCAGCGCCGTGGCCTGCCGCGTGGCGTTGGCCGTCTCGCGCTTGCGGCGCCGCTCGTCGGTCTCGCGCTGGTCCAGGTACTTCTTCCAGCCGACGTTGTAGATGTCGATCACGCTGCGGTTGGCGTCCAGGTGGAAGACCCGGTTGACCACCACGCCCAGCAGGTCGACGTCGTGGCTGATCACCACCAGGCCGCCCTGGTGGGACTTCAGGAAGTCGCGCAGCCAGACGACCGAGTCGGCGTCCAGGTGGTTCGTCGGCTCGTCCAGCAGCAGCGTGTCGGCGCCGGAGAACAGGATGCGGGCCAGTTCGACGCGGCGGCGCTGGCCGCCCGACAGGGTGCCGAGCGGCTGCCCCATCACCCGGTCGGGCAGGCCCAGGCTGGAGGCGATCGAGGCGGCCTCGGCCTCGGCGGAGTACCCGCCGAGCACGTGCAGCCGCTCCTCCAGCCGCCCGTACCGGCGGACGGCCTTGTCGCGCTCCTCGCCGGTCGCGGTGGCCATCGCCTCCTCGGCGGCGCGCAGCTTGCGGACGACCTCGTCCAGCCCGCGCGCCGACAGGATGCGGTCGCGCGCCAGCTCGTCCAGGTCGACGCCGCGCGGGTCCTGCGGGAGGTAGCCGATGGTGCCCGAGGACGTGACGCCGCCCTGCGCCGGGATCGCCTCCCCGGCCAGCACCTTGGTGAGGGTGGTCTTGCCGGCGCCGTTGCGGCCGACGAGGCCCACCCGGTCGCCGGGGTTGACCCGGAACGAGGCGGACTCGATCAGCAGCCGGGACCCGGCGCGCAGTTCGATGTCTTTCGCGATGATCACAGTGACAGGGCTCCCCTGACGGACGGCTCGATGGACAGGCGCACGAAACAGCGCGCCGCGCGGTCCATCCGACCGGGGCGCGCTGGGCGGCCTGTCAGCTCGGGAGCGAAACCATCGGTCCAGTGTACGTGAAGCGGAGGCCGCTCCCGGCCATGCCGATCCCGCACGGCCCGATGTGTGAACCGCCAGCCCGGGGCCAGGATGGGGGTACGGCGGGCGGCGGAGGACGCCGGGGCCGCGAGGCCCCTGCACAAAGGAGTGTGAGTCGGATGACGCAGGTCACGAGCAACGTGCCGGAGGGCACACCGAACTGGCTCGACATCGGCCTCCCGGACCTCGAGCGGGCCAAGACGTTCTACGGGACGCTCTTCGGCTGGCAGTTCGAGGACGCCGGGGCGGAGGCGGGCCACTACAACCAGTGCAGGCTGCGCGGCGTGCCGGTGGCCGGGATGATGCAGAACCCCGAGGACCAGCCCGACGAGTACTGGTGGACGGTCTACATCGCCGCCGACGACTGCGACGGGCTCGTCAAGCGCGCCGCCGACGCGGGCGGCGAGGCGGTCGTGGCGCCCATGGACGTGATGGGCCTCGGCCGCATGGCGATCGTCAGGGACCCGCAGGGCGGCCAGTTCGGCCTGTGGCAGGGGCACGACCACCACGGCTCGGGGATCGTGAACGAGCCGGGCTCGTTCGTCTGGAACGAGCTGGTCACCCCCGACTCCAAGGCCGCGGGCGACTTCTACCAGGCGGTGTTCGGCTACGAGCTGGAGCCGATGCCGGGCGACATGGACTACACCGTGCTGAAGCGCGCCGCGGACGGCCGCTACATCGGCGGCATCCTCGGCGGTGCCGACATGCTGCTCGGCAACGGCCGGACCCGCGTCCCGTCCTGGACGACCTACTTCGCGGTCGAGGACGCCGACGAGGCGGTCCGGAAGGTCACCGCGGGCGGCGGCACGGTCGACTCGGGGCCGGCCGACAGCCCCTACGGCCGGTCCGCCGCCGTGCGGGACCCGTCCGGAGTGCCGTTCCACGTCATGAAGCCCGCGCCCGAGCAGGGTTCCTGACCGGCCCGCCGTACCGGTGACGCCGCACCCATGACGCGGCGGCGGGGGCCCGGGACGTCCCGGGCCCCCGGGGGTCAGCCCTGGCGTTCGGACGACAGCCGCTGGGTGATCGTCCGCTGGAGCCGCTGCAGCCCGGACGCGCCGACCATGCCGATCTGGCCCTCCAGGTCGCGCAGCAGCACGTCCTCGTTCATCACGACCTCCGACGACTGCATCAGCACGGTGCCCTGGCCGGTGAAGTCGAACTGGTGCTCCTCGCCCGACGAGCCGCCGATCCCGAAGACCATCCGCGCGGCGCCGAACGCGCCGCGCATGTAGGAGTGGTCGTAGTGGTGGCAGGGCGAGGGGCAGTCCGCCCAGCCCAGCAGCGCCTGCGGGTCGATCCGGATCGGCGGCTCGACGAAGTGGACGGGCCCGTTGGAGGCGGCCACGAACCGGCCCGTCCCGATCAGGGTCAGGAACCCCGGGATGATCGACTGCTTGAGCTCCAGGCCCGGTTCGAACGCCAGCAGGTTCCCGGCCCGGACGGTGAGGTTGCCGTTGTCGAGGTCGAAGGAGTTCACGTCGAACCCGCGGTCGGCGAGGAGCAGCTTGCCGCGTCCCTGCGCGACGATCCAGTCCTGGGCGTACAGCGGCGAGTTGAAGGTGTGCGCGACGAGGGAGTCCAGCGGGCCGGACGACAGCGCCTCGAACCTGATCTGCCCGTAGTAGGCGATCATCTTGCCCTTCTGCGCGAACCACTGCCCGTCGAGGTCGACGCTGAAGGCGTAGGGGTTGACGTTGTCGTTGGACGGGAGCGTGGCCGCGTTCCAGGTCTGCGTGCCGAACGTGCTCACGGGTCAGATCTTCCTCTCGCTGGCCTGGACGTAGACGACGCCGGAGCCGCTCAGCTCGAGCTGGAACCCCTCGCCGGAGCCGCGCCCGATGAGGTCGCGCAGCCCCACCGCCGTGGTCAGCTTGTTCTGCACCTGACCGCGGTGGGCGACGTAGGCCTGGGGGTCGACGTGGACGGGGCGCTGCGGGCCGATCGGCAACTCCATGACGCCGCCGTGCGACAGCAGCGCGCACGAGCCCTGCCCGGTCAGCGTGGTGGTGAACAGGCCCTGCCCGGTGACCGCGCCGCGCACGATGCCGCGCACGCCGCCCTGCTCGCCCATGAACATGGTCCCGACCTGCAGGGACGCGTCGTGCACCAGCAGCCGGTCGGCCTCCACGAACAGGGTGTCCGCGCCGCCGAGGTCGACGACGGACACGTGCAGCCCCGCGTGCCCGAACATGACCTCGCCCTGCCCGGTGACGTGCATCATCGCGCTGCGCTCGCCCGCGACGGCGCGTCCGATGGCGCCGCCGATGCTCTGCCCGGCCGTGGTGGAAGGCGCGAACGACACCGCGCCGGTGTAGGCGAGCATCGCGCCGCGCTTGCTGTAGACCTCCCGCCCGGGCCCGACGGGCACCTGGAGCATCTTGGAGGTGATCTTCTGGTAGCCCGGCATCAGATCTCCAAGATTCCGCCGCGTTCGGCCGGCTGGACGTAGACCAGCCCGTGCCCCTGGTACCGGAACTGGACGCTCTCGCCCGACCCCTGGCCGATGACCGTCCTCCAGTTGACATCGGTGACGACGTCCTGGCGGAGCTGCCCGTGGTGGCCGACGTAGGCGTGCGGGTCGACCGACAGCGGCGTCTCGGGGGTCACCTCCAGCGCGATCGCCGGACCGTCGGACACGATCGCGACCGTGCCGTGCCCCTCGACCTTGGTGGTGGCGAGGCCCTGGCCGGTGCCCATCCCCCGCAGCCCGACGAACTGCACGCCGGTGCGCAGCCCGCCGTCCAGTGCCAGCAGGCTCTCCGACTCCACGAACAGGGTGTCGCCGGTGAGCTGGACCAGCGTCACCTCGGCGGCCTCGCTCGCCAGGTAGACGGTGCCCTCGCCGGTGATCTCCATCAGCGTCATGCCCTCGCCGGCGATCTTGCGCTTGAGCGCGCCGCGCAGCCCCTCTCCCCCGGTCATCCCCTCCCGTTTGAACGCCATCCGCCCCTCGTAGGCGACCATCGCGCCGTTCAGCGCCCTGATCGTCTCGCCGGCGAGATCGACGGCCAGCATCTTCGAGCCGTTCAGTCGAAATTGCGCCACGAGGGGAGAAGATACCGGCCGGAACCCGCCGTGGTCCGGGCATCCGCGCGCCTCGCGGGACCGCCCGCGGCCGCGGAAGGCTCTACGCCGCGGAAGGACCCACATCGCGGCGGACCGGCGCGTTGCCCGTCCCGCGCGTCCGCCGATCGGAGAGGATGGGCCCATGTGGATCGCTCCCGAACGCCGCAGCCTCAGCCGGTGGGCCGTGCCCGGGCTCGTCCTCGGCGCCGGAGTGGTGGTCGGCGCCGTGCTCGCCGCCGACGAACGCTACGGCACGGCCCTCATCGCGTTCGCCGCCCTCGCCTGCTACGCCGGCTACCTGGCCTTCCGGCGCAACGAGCCGGCGCTGCCGGTCAGCGAGCGCTTCGGCACCGGGCACCGCGCCCGCACCCACCTGCGGGCCTCGGCGATGACCGGTGACGTGCTGACGATCGCGGTGATCGGCGGGCTCGTCGTGCAGGCGCTGCGCGGCGGCGACATCACCGCCTACGTCTGGCTGGCCGCCGTCGCCGGGGTCACCTACCTGTTGTCGGCGCTGATCGGCGGCCGCGGGCTGTGAGCGCCGCCCGGCGCCATGATCCACGCCGCGACCTGCGGCGAATTGTGGGTTAACTTCTCCTGACAAGAGCGGTTCCGGGTGCTCCGGGGCGGCATGATGCCGCTGTGTCAGCCGTAGATGTCCTGGTCCCGGCGCGGGCGGTGTTCCATCCGGTGGTCGATCTCGGCACCGGCACCGTGGTGGCCGTGGAGGCGCACGCGGGGCCGCCCGCCGCGTCCGCGCTGCCGCCGCGCGTCGATCCCGTGTCCGAGGACCTGCGGCGCGCCGCCGAGGCCGCCTGCGCCGCCGGGGGCCTCCGCACGCCGCTGCCGCTCCAGATCGGCCTGCGCGCCGAGACGCTGGCCTTCGGCGACCCGGTGCTCGCCGAGCTGCACCAGGGCTTCGCCGAGACCGGCCGCCGCCCACAAGAGATCATCATCTGCGTCACCGGGGGCTTCCCGCCCGCGCAGCGGGCCCCGGTCACCGCGGCGCTGGCCGCGCTGCGGCGGGCCGGGTACCTGGTCGGGCTCGGCGGGGTCGGCGCCGCGCACGCCCCGCTCGACCTGCTCGCCGACGGCGCGTCCTACCTGCTCAAGCTCGATCCGGTGCTGGCCCGCCGGGCGCCGGCCGAACCGCGCCGCTCCGCGCTGGTGGCGAGCCTGGTGGAGCTGGCGCACCGGCTGGAGACGCACGTCCTGGCGCCGGGCCTGGAGACCGGCGAGCAGGTGCTGCACCTGCGCGAACTCGGGGTCCGGCTCGTCCAGGGGCCGGCGCTGGCGCCGCCGGAGTGGCGGCCGGGGATGCCGATCACCGTGCCCGTCGCGGCGCGCGGCGCGTCCGAGCCGCGCGTGCGCCCCGAGCTCGGGCCCCGCGTGTCGGAGTTCACGCTCCCCGGCGTCACGATGCCGCACACGGCGACCGCCGGGGAGGTGCTGAACGCGCTGAACGCCGAGACGGGCATCACCAGCATCGTCCTGGTCGACGAGCGGCAGCGGCCGCGCGCCACCGTGGACCGGACGCGCTTCCTGCTGCGGCTGTCGGGCGCCTACGGGCACGCGCTGCACGCGCACCGGCCCGCCGCGCCGCTGGCCGACCCGCCGCGTCCGGTCCCGCGCACGGTGCCGGCCGTCGCGGCGCTGCGCGCGGCGGGGCAGGAGGACGAGCGCGTCTACGACGACCTGGTGGTGGTCGACGAGGTGGGCCGCTGCCTCGGGATCGTCCGCGTCGCGGACCTGATCCGCGGCCTGTCCCCCTGACCCGCCACCCCGCGCGCTCCGCCGGGCCGGGTCATCCGGCGTTGAGATCGTCGCTGCCCGGCGGAGACCCGTCCGGGGACGCCTGACCGCCGGGCCCCGCCCGGAGGCCGGCGGCGGCCATCTCCTGGGCGAGGATGGCCGCCTGGACGCGGCTGCGCAGCCCGAGCTTGCCCAGGATGCGGCTGACGTGCGTCTTCGTGGTCGTCTCCGCCATCGACAGGCGCCGCGCGATCTCCCCGTTCGACAGCCCCTCGCCCAGGCAGCCGAGCACCTCCCGCTCGCGCGGGGTGAGCTCCGCCAGCGCCGCCGGACCGGGCACCGGCGGCTCCGGACGGGCCGCGAACGCGCCGATCAGCCGGCGCGTCACGGCCGGCGCGATGATCCCCTCCCCGCCCGCGACCGTCCGCACCGCCTCCACCAGCCGGTCGGCGTCCACGTCCTTCAGCAGGAACCCGGCGGCGCCCGCCCGCAGCGCGCCGAACACGTACTCGTCCAGGTCGAACGTGGTCAGCACCAGCACGTCCGCGAACCCGGCGATCTGCCGGGTGGCGCTGATGCCGTCCAGCCGGGGCATCCGCACGTCCATCAGAACCACGTCGGGGCGCAGCTCGCGGGCGAGCTCGACGGCCCGCTCGCCGTCGGCGGCCTCGCCGACCACCCGCACGTCCGGCGCCGCGCCGAGGATCAGCACCAGGCCCGCGCGGACCGCCGCCTGGTCGTCGGCCACCAGCACCTCGATCATGCCGCCACCTCGTTCACAGGGCTCCCTCCCCGCCGCGCGCGGGCTCGCCGTCCACCGGCAGCTCGGCGTGCACCAGCCAGTGCCCGCCGTCCGGCCCGGCGGCGAACTCCCCGCCGAGGATCGCCGCCCGCTCCCGCATCCCGATCAGCCCGCTGCCCGACCCCGGCAGCCCGGCGCCGTCGCCGAGGGGGCTCAGCACGTCGATCAGCACCCGTCCCCCCGCGTACCGGACCGACACCTCGGCGCGGCCCGGGCCGGCGTGCTTCAGCGCGTTGGTCAGCGACTCCTGGACGATCCGGTAGGCCGCCAGCTCCACCGGCGCCGGCAGCTCCGGCAGCTCGCCGACCGTCCGCAGCCGGGCCGACAGGCCGGGGCGGGCGGTGCGGTCCACGAGCCGGGCGAGGTCGGCCAGCCGCGGCGCCTCCGCCGGGTCGGCGCCCTCCCCCTCGCGCAGCAGCCCGATCATCCGCCGCATCTCCGCCAGGCCCTGCACGCTGTTCTCCCGGATCACCGTCATCGCCCGGTCCAGGCCGTCCCGGTCCAGGTCGCGGACCTTCAGCACGGCCGAGGAGTGCAGCGCGACGGCGCTCAGATGGTTGGCGATCACATCGTGCAGCTCGCGCGCCAGCCGGGCGCGCTCGGCGCCGACGGCGGCGCGCCGGTCCAGTTCGGCCAGCCGCGCCACCTGCTCGGCGCGCTGCCGCTCCGCCTCCGCCCGGGACCGGTGCTCCCGGACCAGCATCGCGGTGAGCACCGGCGTCACCCACACCGCCGCGGCGAGCGCGCCGGCGACCACGCCCAGCGCGAGGTCGCGCGCCGCCACCGCCGAGCCCGCCGTCACCGCCACCGTCGCGGCGACGGTCGCGCCGAGCAGCCATTCGGCGGTACGGCGCCGCCGCCCGTACAGGCTCGCCGCGTACAGCGCGTCCCCGTAGATCATCGCGGTGGCGATGGACGGGCCGAACGCCACGTCGAGGAAGTTGAACGGGGTCGAGATCGCCAGCGCGCTGAGCGGCGCCGTCCGCCGGAGCAGCATCGCCGCGCACAAACCCGCCAGCGGAACCAGCCGTGCCCAGAACGGCGGCCAATGGTCCGTCCACGTGCTGTAGCCGTGCGCCGCCAGCAGCACCAGCCCGGCGACAACGGACCCCGCGGCGATGAGCGCGTCCTGCGGCGTCGTGAGACGGCGGGCCTTGGAGAGCACGGAACCATCTCAGCATCCCGCGGCGACCACCTCGTCCACCTCGCTGAGGGTGGCGCGTACATCCTTCGGAGGACCCCGAGAACCTCATCGCCGACGACGCCGGGCCGCCCCCGCGTCCCCGACCATCGAGGGGAGAGCGAATCCAGGGGAGCACGCCATGCGGACCATCGGGGTCATCGTCGCCGCCGTCGGCTTCATCTCGGCCGCGTACCACTACACGGGCGGCGAGAACATCGAGCTGATGAAGTGGTCGGAGGGCCATCAGCCGCTCGCCGGCCTCGGCGTCGGCGCCGCCGGGCTGCTCGTCGCCGCCGCGGGCGCCGCCCTGTCCCGGGACCGGTGACGCGATGCTCGTCGTCGTCATCGCGGGCTGCGAGATCGGCTTCTGGGTCGTCCTCGCCGCGGGCCTGCTCGCCCGCTACCCGCTGCGGATGCGCAGGACCGGCGCGGCGCTCCTGCTGGGCGTCCCGCTGGTCGACCTGGTCCTGCTGGCGGCCACGGTGATCGACCTGCGGAGCGGGGCGACCGCCGGCTTCCCGCACGGCCTCGCGGCGGCCTACCTCGGCTACTCGGTCGCGTTCGGGCACAGCATGGTCCGCTGGGCCGACGAGCGGTTCGCGCACCGCTTCGCCGGAGGCCCGCCGCCCCGGCGCAAGCCGCCGCACGGCTGGGCGCGCACCCGCTACGAGTGGGTGGAGTTCGGCAAGGCCGCCCTCGCGACGGCGATCGGCTGCGCGCTGCTGCTCGCGATGATCGCGCTGGTCGGCGACCCCGACCGCACCGCGGCCCTCACCGGCTGGACGGCCCGGCTGGGACTGGTGCTCGCGGTCTGGTCGCTGTGGCCGATCACCCACACGCTGTGGCCGTCCAAGCCCAAGGAACCCGAGGCTAGAGGACGGCCCGCGCAGCGCGCGCGGCCAAGGTGACGATCGGCAGGTCGAACTCGCCGTCCGCCGTCTCCGGCGTCGCCCGCAGGTGCCCGATGATCCGGTCCGTCACGGCCGCCCGCTCCGCCTCGTCGAGCACGAGCATGTGCGAGTGCGTCCCGATCGTCGCGGCCATCGACTCGGCGGTCCGGCGCTGCGCGTGCGGGAACTCCGCGCGCTCGAACACCGGGAACCACGCGCTCTCGGGCAGCCCCTTCGGCCGCCAGTTCCGCAACGACACGCTGCTGCGGGAGATCCGCTTCATCTCCGCGACCCACGGCACCCGGTCGTCGTCGGTGTTCCACAACCCGGCGAGCACGCCGCCGTCGGCCAGCACCCGGTGGATCTCCGGCAGCGCCCGGTCGAGATCGAACCAGTGCATCGCCTGCCCCACCAGCACCGCGTCGACCGCGCCGTCCGGCAGCGGAATCTCCTCCGCGCTGCCTTCCAGGGCGCGCACGCCCGGCAGCTCGCGGCGCAATTCGTCCAGCATCGCCGCGTCGGGCTCCACGGCGACCAGGTCCGCCGCGTCGACGCCGCCGCGCAGCAGCACCTGCGTCAGCTTGCCGGTCCCCGCCGCGAGATCGAGCACCCGCATCGGCGCCCGGCCGGCCACGGGCTCCAGCGTCCACCGCACGGCCGCCTCCGGGTAGTCCGGCCGCTCCCGCGCGTACGCGGCGGCGCTTCCCCCGAACGACGAGGCGCGCCGCGCCACCAGTTCCGCATCATTGTCAGGAAAGGCATCTTTCACGCGCCTCACCCTAGAGCGGTCCTGCCGGCGCCGCGCCGCCGGAGCGGTCAGCGGACATGCGTCGAGGCCGCGCCCCGGCGGGGGGCGCGGCCTCGTGCGGCGTGCGGGTCAGACGTTGAAGCCGAGGGCGCGGAGCTGGTCGCGGCCCTCGTCGGTGATCTTGTCCGGGCCCCACGGCGGCAGCCAGACCCAGTTGATCTTCACGTCCTTGACCAGGCCCTCCAGCGCGCTGTGCGCCTGGTCCTCGATCACGTCGGTGAGCGGGCAGGCGGCGCTGGTGAGGGTCATGTCGAGGGTGGCGACCTCGTCGGTCAGGTCGATCCCGTACACCAGGCCGAGGTCGACCACGTTGATGCCGAGCTCGGGGTCGACGACGTCCTTCAGCGCCTCGAGGATCTCCTCGTCGGGGACGGTGCCGGCCGCCGCGGTCGCGGGGGTCTCCTCCGGTGCGGTGTCGCTCATGATGCCTCTCCGAGTGCGCGGGCGGTCGCGTCCTTCCACGCCATCCAGGCGAGCAGGGCGCATTTGATCCTGGCGGGGTACTTCGACACCCCGGCGAAGGCTACGGCGTCCTCCAGGACGTCCTCGTTCGGCTCGGCGTCCCGGCCGCGCGACTGCATCAGCGCCAGGAACTCCTCCTGGACCGCCATCGCCTCCTTGACGGACTTGCCGATGATCAGATCGGACATCACCGACGCGCTGGCCTGGCTGATCGAGCAGCCCATGGCGTCGTACGAGACGTCCGCCACCGCGGCGTCCTGGCCGTCGCCGTCCAGGTGGACGCGGAGCGTCACCTCGTCCCCGCAGGTCGGGTTGACGTGGTGCGCCTCGCCCTCGAACGGCTCCCGCAGCCCCTTGTGCAGGGGGTTGCGGTAATGGTCCAGGATGACCTCCTGGTACATCGCCTCCAGCTGCATGGCGTCCTTTCCAAGCCTTTCTCGCTACAACCGGGCCAGGGCGGGGGCTGTTCCGGGGACCGTCAGGAGACGGTGCCGAAGAACTTCTGGGCCTGCCTGACCCCTTCGGCGAGCGCGTCGATGTCCGACAGCGTGTTGTAGAGGTAGAACGTCGCGCGGGTGGTGGCCGGGATGCCGAAGCGGCGGCAGATCGGCCACGCGCAGTGGTGCCCGACGCGCACCTCGACGCCCAGGTCGTCCAGCACCTGGCCGACGTCGTGCGGGTGGATGTCCTCGACGGTGAACGACACCGCCCCGCCGCGCGCCTCGGTGGTGCCCGGGCCGATGATCCGGACGCCGGGGACCTCGCCGAGCCGCTCCAGCGAGTAGGCGATCAGCGCCTCCTCGTGGGAGTGGACCCGGTCCATGCCGATCTCGGACAGGTACTCGCAGGCCGCGCCGAGCCCGATCGCCTGCGCGGTCATCGGGACGCCGGCCTCGAAGCGCTGCGGCGGCGGCATGAACGTGGTCGCCTCCATGCGGACGACCTCGATCATGGAACCGCCGGTGATGAACGGCGGCATGGCCTCCAGCAGCTCCGAGCGCCCCCACAGCACGCCGATGCCGGTCGGGCCGAGCATCTTGTGCCCCGAGAACGCCAGGAAGTCGGCGCCCAGCTCGGCGACGTCCACCGGCTGGTGCGGGACCGACTGCGCGCCGTCCAGCAGCACCAGCGCGCCGACGGCGTGCGCCCGGTCGACGATCCGCTTGATCGGCGGGACCGTTCCGAGCACGTTCGACTGGTGCGTCAGCGCGACGATCTTCGTGCGCTCGTTGACCAGCTCGTCGAGGTTCTCCAGGTCGAGGCGGCCCTCGTCGGTGATGCCGAACCAGCGCAGCGTCGCCCCGGTCCGCTGGCACAGCTGCTGCCACGGGACGAGGTTGGCGTGGTGCTCCATCTCCGAGACCACGATCTCGTCGCCGGGGCCGACCCTGAACCGCTCGGCCTCGGGGCCCGCGGTGGCGGCGTTGCTCATCGCGTACGCCACGAGGTTGATGCCCTCGGTGGCGTTCTTGGTGAACACGATCTCGCCGGGCGTCGCGCCGATGAACCGGGCGATCGACGCGCGGGCGTTCTCGTACGCCTCGGTCGCCTCCTCGGCGAGCAGGTG
This sequence comes from Actinomadura napierensis, assembly GCF_039529375.1. Classification (NCBI taxonomy): domain Bacteria; kingdom Bacillati; phylum Actinomycetota; class Actinomycetes; order Streptosporangiales; family Thermomonosporaceae; genus Actinomadura; species Actinomadura napierensis. The sequence continues at coordinate 37,171 of NZ_BAAAMR010000067.1, read as the reverse complement.
CGCCCCGCGGTGCGGCGCCGCGTTGTGCCGCTCGTAGAACTCGCGCTCGGCGTCCAGGACCCGCGTCGGCTTCTGCGACGTCGCGCCGGAGTCGAGGTAGATCAGCGGGCGACCGCCGCGGACGGTGCGCTGCAGCAGCGGGAAGTCCTTCTTGAGCTCCTCGGGGAGCAGCGCCCCCTCGGCCAGAAGCGTCATAGGGCCGCCTCCGCCTTCACGTACTTCTCGTAGCCCTCGTTCTCCAGCTGGTCGGCCAGCTCGGGGCCGCCCTCGGCGACGACGCGGCCGGCGGCGAAGACGTGCACGAAGTCCGGCTTCACGTACCGCAGGATGCGCGTGTAGTGGGTGATCAGCAGGACACCGGTCTCGCCGCCCGCGGAGAACCGGTTGACGCCCTCGGAGACGACCTTCAGCGCGTCGACGTCCAGGCCGGAGTCGGTCTCGTCCAGGACGGCGACCTTCGGCTTGAGCATCTCCAGCTGGAGGATCTCGTGCCGCTTCTTCTCGCCGCCGGAGAAGCCCTCGTTCAGGCTGCGCTGCGCGAACGCCGGGTCGATGGAGAGGTCCTCCATCGCCTGCTTCATCTCCTTGGCGAACTCGCGCAGCTTCGGCGCCTGGCCGCGCACAGCGGTGACGGCCGAGCGCAGGAAGTTGGAGACCGAGACGCCGGGCACCTCGACCGGGTACTGCATCGCCAGGAACAGGCCGGCGCGGGCGCGCTCGTCGACGGACATGGCGAGCACGTCCTCACCGTCCAGCGTCACCGCGCCGGAGGTCACCTCGTACTTGGGGTGGCCGGCGACGGCGTAGGCGAGGGTGGACTTGCCGGAGCCGTTCGGCCCCATGAGCGCGTGGGTCTCGCCGGCCTTGACGGTCAGGTCGACCCCGCGCAGGATCTCCTTCGTCCCGTCGGAACCGTCGGCGACGGAGACGTGGAGGTCGCGGATCTCAAGCGTGGCCATGGTGGTTGTCGTTCCTCAATCGTCGGAGCCGAGCGAGACGTAGACGTCGCCGTCCTCGACCTTGACCTTGTAGGTGGCGACCGGCTGCGTGGCCGGCGGGTTGGTGGGCTTGCCGGTGCGCAGGTCGAAGCAGGACCCATGCAGCCAGCACTCGATGGTGCCGTTGTAGATCTCGCCCTCGGACAGCGACACCTCGGCGTGCGAGCAGATGTCGTTGACGGCGTAGACCTCGCCGCCGGTGCGGGCCAGCGCGACCGGCGTCGCGTCGATCTCGACGCCGAGGGCCCCGTCCTCGGGGATCTCCTCCAGCGCGCACACCTTCGTGAAGGTCATCGGCCCTCCGCGCGCACGTCCAGTTCGGCCTCGATCGCCTCGGCGACCTTCTCGCGGACCTCGGGGACCTCGATCCGCTCGACCAGCTGGCCGAGGAACCCGCGGACCACCATGCGGCGCGCCTCGTCGAAGGTGATGCCGCGGGCCTGCAGGTAGAACAGGTGCTCGTCGTCGAGCCGCCCGGACGCCGAGGCGTGCCCGGCGCCGGCGACCTCGCCGGTGAGGATCTCCAGGTTCGGCACCGAGTCGACCCGCGTCCCGTCGGTCAGGACGAGGTTGCGGTTCAGCTCGTAGGTGTCGGTGCCCTCCGCCTCCGCGCGGATGATGACGTCGCCGATCCACACGGCGTGCGCGTCCTGGTCCTGCAGCGCGCCGCGGTAGTCGACGCGGCTGCGGCAGTTCGGCTTCGTGTGGTCGACCAGCAGCCGGTGCTCCAGGTGCTGGCCGCCGTCGGCGAAGTACACCCCGTACAGCTCGGCGTCGCCGCCGGGCCCGTCGTAGGCGACCGACGGCGAGATCCGCACGACGTCGCCGCCGAGCGAGACGTTGTGCGAGACGAACCGGGCGTCGCGGCCGAGCTCGGCGTGCTGGTGCGAGACGTGCACGCTGTCGTCCGCCCAGTCCTGCAGGCTGATCACCGAGAGGCGGGCGCCGTCGCCGACGACGAACTCGACGTTGTCGGCGTAGGTCGCCGAGCCGCGGTGCGCGAGCACCACGGTCGCCTCGGCGAACGGCTCCAGGATCACGGTGGTGTGCCCGTAGGCGGCGGCCGAGGCGTCCTCGCCGCGCAGCCGGATCACGGTCGGCGCCGAGGCGACGACCTCCTTCGGCACGGTGACGACGGTCGCGTGCGCGAACGCCGTCCACGCCTGCGCGCTGACCCGGTCGGCGGGCGCGTAGGCCCGGCCGAGGCGGGCGTCGTCGCGACCGACGGTCTCGACGGTCACCTCGGGCGCCGCCTCGACCTCGGCGATGACCTTGCCGTTGGCCTCGGCGGTGCCGTTGTGCAGGCCGCGCAGCCGGCGCAGCGGGGTGAACCGCCACTCCTCCTCGCGGCCGGTGGGGACGTCGAAGTCGCCCACGTCGTACGAAGCCTTCTCGTGCAGGGTCGAGAGCGGCTTGCCGGTCTCCAGCCCCATCAGCCGACGGCCCCTTCCATCTGCAGCTCGATCAGCCGGTTCAGCTCGAGCGCGTACTCCATCGGCAGCTCGCGCGCGATGGGCTCGACGAACCCGCGCACGATCATCGCCATCGCCTCGTCCTCGGTCATGCCGCGGCTCATGAGGTAGAACAGCTGGTCCTCCGACACCTTGGAGACGGTGGCCTCGTGGCCCATCTCCACGTCGTCCTCGCGGACGTCGACGTAGGGGTAGGTGTCGGACCGGCTGATCTGGTCGACCAGCAGCGCGTCGCACTTGACGGTGGACTTGCTGTGCTCGGCGCCCTCCTGGATCTGCACCAGCCCGCGGTAGGAGGTGCGGCCGCCGCCGCGCGCCACCGACTTGGAGATGATGCTGCTGGAGGTGTTCGGCGCGGCGTGCACCATCTTGGCGCCGGCGTCCTGGTGCTGGTCCTCGCCGGCGAACGCGATCGACAGGGTCTCGCCCTTGGCGTGCTCGCCGAGCAGGTAGATCGCCGGGTACTTCATGGTGACCTTGGAGCCGATGTTGCCGTCGACCCACTCCATGGTCGCGCCCTCGTAGGCGACGGCGCGCTTGGTCACCAGGTTGTAGACGTTGTTGGACCAGTTCTGGATGGTCGTGTAGCGGACGCGGGCGTCCTTCTTCACGACGATCTCGACCACGGCCGAGTGCAGCGAGTCCGACTTGTAGATCGGCGCGGTACAGCCCTCGACGTAGTGGACGTAGGAGCCCTCGTCGGCGATGATCAGCGTCCGCTCGAACTGGCCCATGTTCTCGGTGTTGATCCGGAAGTAGGCCTGCAGCGGGATCTCCACGTGCACGCCCGGCGGCACGTAGATGAACGAGCCGCCCGACCACACCGAGGTGTTGAGCGCGGCGAACTTGTTGTCGCCGACCGGGATCACGGAGCCGAAGTACTCCTGGAAGATCTCCGGGTGCTCGCGCAGGCCGGTGTCGGTGTCGACGAAGATGACGCCCTTCTCCTCAAGGTCCTCGCGGATCTTGTGGTAGACGACCTCCGACTCGTACTGGGCGGCGACGCCGGCGATGAGGCGCTGCTTCTCCGCCTCGGGGATGCCGAGCTTGTCGTAGGTGTTCTTGATGTCCTCGGGGAGCTCCTCCCAGGACGCCGCCTGCTTCTCGGTCGAGCGGACGAAGTACTTGATGTTCTCGAAGTCGATCGCCGACAGGTCCGAGCCCCAGGTGGGCATCGGCTTCTTGTCGAACAGCCGCAGCCCCTTGAGGCGCAGGTCGAGCATCCAGTCCGGCTCGTTCTTCTTGGCCGAGATGTCGCGGACGACGTCCTCGTTCAGGCCGCGCCTCGCCGAGGCGCCGGCCGTGTCCGAGTCGGCCCAGCCGAACTTGTACCGGTCAAGCCCCTCCAGCTCGGGGTGGGCTGTAGTCATAGGGACGTCCTCCCGGACTCCTCGTCACTGGTCAGTGTCTGTTCGGGGGACCGCTCCCCCGCGTCCCCGCCAGGGGTGACGCTTGCGGCGGGACCGTCCGCCGCCTCCGTTCCGCGCAGGGAACGGGGGCTGACGTGGGTGGTGCAGATCCCGTCGCCGTGGGCGATGGTGGCCAGCCGCTGGACGGGGGTGCCCAGCAGCCGGCTGAACGCCTCGGTCTCGGCCTCGCACAGCTGCGGGAACTCCGCCGCCACGTGCGCGACCGGGCAGTGGTGCTGGCACAGCTGCTCGCCGCCGCCCGGCTGGGGCGCCTTGCCGGCGGCGGCCGCGTAGCCGTCGCCCGAGAGCGCCTCGGCGAGCGTGCGGACCCGCTGCTGCGGCGGCGCGTCCTGCACGACGGGCCGGTAGCGCCGCTCCAGGTCGGCGATCTGCCGGCGGGCGAACTCGGCGACCGCGTGGTCGCCGGCCGTCTCGGCCAGGAACCGCAGCGCGCTGCTCGCCAGGTCGTCGTAGGCGTGCACGAACGCGTTGCGTCCCGCGTCGGTGATCGCGAACCACTTGGCGGGACGGCCCCGGCCGCGCCGGGTCTGCGGCGTCCGCGCCTTGCGGACCTCGATCATGCCCTCGGCCAGCAGCGCGTCCAGATGCCGGCGGACGGCGGCGGGCGTGAGCCCCATGCGTTCGCCGAGCGTGGACGCCGTGACCGGGCCGTGCTCGAGGATCAGCCTCGCCACCCGGGCGCGGGTGTCGCGCTCGGTGTGGGAGGCGGGCGACGGCACGCCGGCGGGGCGCACGGGTGCGCTCTCCGGGGTCGTCTGATCCTCGCTCACGTTTTTCACAACATCAGTGTGCCGTAATTACTTCCCGCGAAACACCGGATCGCGAATGTTCTGGCTCACGCAGGTTAGCCTTACCTAACCTTTACCTTCTCGCTGTGCGAAAGCGCCCGCGGCCCCGCGCGGCAGGACGAGGACCGGGCACGGCGCGGCACGGACGATCTTGCCGGAGCCCTCGCCGAGGAAGACCTTGCGCAAGGGGCCGTCATGGCTGGAAAGGCAGGCCAGCAGCTCCCCCGGCAGCATATCGACGGAGGCCAGCGCCTTGGCGATTCCCGTGCCGGCCACCGCCTGGGTCCGGACCACCGCCCCTTCGCCCGCGGCGTCGCCGAGCCGCCCGGCGGCATGCGCCAGGTCCTCCTCCGCCCGGGCCACCTGCCGCGCCATGGCGTCGTCGGCGTTGCGCAGCCGGGCGGACAGTCCCGGCGGCCTGAGGACGAGCGTGACCAGCCGCATCGGCAGCGCCAGCGTGCGGGCGGTCCGCGCCGCGGCCTGGAGCGGGCCGTCCACGTCCGGCCGCCGCCAGTAGGCCACGGTGAGCCGCTCGAACTGGTCCGGGGCCTGCGCCGCGTACCCGCGCGGCGCCAGCAGCACCGGTACCGGCGACCCGTGCAGCAACTGGTCGGCGGTGCTGCCGATCGCGACGCGCCCCCTCCGGCCGCGCGGCGCCGAGCCGATCACGATCAGGTCGGCGCCGCTCTCGGCCGCCACCTCGATCAGCCCGCGCCCGCTCCCCCGGTGCGCGTGCACCCGCAGGTCGGCCCGCCGCTCCGGCATGTTCAGCTCCGCCAGCCGCCCGGCCGCCCGCTCCAGCGCCTCGCGCGCCCTGTCCTTGAGGTAGCCGACCCATTCGGCGTCGACCGAGCCCGGGCCGCGCGCGGGCCAGGCCGGCGGATGCACGTTCGCCACGGTCAGCCGGACGTCCGCCACCGTCCGCGGCGCCTTCACCGCCCGCAGCACCAGCGCGGCCAGGGCCAGCGCGTCGTCGCCGCGCTCGTCCGGTGAGTAGCCGGCGAGCACCCGCAGGCCCGGTGCCGCGCTCATCGCGGCTCCTTTCCTGGGACGCCGGACGATTCGGCCGCCAGGCGCGAGTGGCGGCGCCCGTACAGGAAGTAGGCGACCAGCCCGGCCGCGGTCCACAGGGCGAACACCACCCAGGTCACCCCGCCCAGGCCGACCATCAGGTACACGCACAGCGCGATGCCGATCAGCGGGGTCAGCGGGTAGAACGGCGTACGGAAGCTGCGCGGAAGCTCGGGCCTGGTCCTGCGCAGCACGATGACGCCCACGCTGACCAGCGCGAACGCGAAGAGCGTGCCGATGCTCGTGGCGTCCACCAGCCGGCCGAGCGGGACGACCGCGGCGAGGACGCTGATGAACGCCGCGACGATGACGGTGTTGGCGACCGGCACCGCGCGGCGCGGGCTGACCCGCTGGAACACGTGCGGGACCAGGCCGTCCCGCGACATCGCGAACAGGATGCGGGTCTGCCCGTACATGACGGTGAGGACGACGCTGGCGATGGCGACCACCGCGCCGAGCGAGAGGATCATCGACGGCCAGGCCCGCCCGGTGGCCTGGTCCAGAACCAGGGCGAGCGACGCCTCCGAGCCGCTCAGCGAGAACCGGGTCCAGTGCATCGCGCCGACCGCGGCCAGCCCGACCAGCACGTACACCGCCGTCACGATCGCCAGCGACAGGACGATCGCCATGGGCAGGTCGCGGCGCGGGTTGCGCGCCTCCTCGCCGGCGGTGGACGCGGCGTCGAAGCCGATGTAGGAGAAGAACACCTTGGACCCGGCGGCGCTGACGCCCGCCCAGCCCATCGGCGCGAACGGGGTGAGGTTGCCCGAGTGGAACGCGGTGAAGGCGACCGCGCAGAAGAACAGCAGCACCGTGATCTTCAGGAACACCATGACCGTGTTGGCGCGGGCGCTCTCGGACGTCCCGCGCAGCAGCAGCAGCGCCGCGATCACCACCACGATCACGCCCGGGACGTTCACCAGCCCGCCGTCCCCCGGCGGGTTGCTGATCTCGGCCGGCATCGTGCCGCCGAACGCCTTGTCGAAGAACTCGTTGAGGTAGGAGCCCCAGCCGACCGCGACCGCCGACACCGAGACCGCGTACTCCAGCAGCAGGCACCACCCGCACACCCACGCCACCAGCTCGCCCAGCGTGGCGTAGGCGTAGGAGTACGACGAGCCGGACACCGGGATCGTCCCGGCGAGCTCGGCGTAGGACAGCGCGGAGAACAGCGCGGTCACCGCGGCGAGCACGAACGACAGCACCACCGCCGGGCCCGCCTTCGGCACCGCCTCCCCGAGCACGACGAAGATCCCGGTGCCGAGGGTCGCGCCCACGCTGAACAGGGTCAGCTGCAGCAGGCTCATCGAGCGCTTCAGCTCGCCGCCCTCGCCCCGCCCGCCCTCGGCGACGATCCGGTCGACGGGCTTGGTCCGCAGCAGGCTCCGCGCGAACGTCTCCGGCCCCGCGTTCACAGGGTGCTCTCCAGCGGCCAGGTCGCGTTCGGCGTCACGATCGTGCCGGCCGTGCCGGCGAGGATGTCGACGCACCGGTCGAGCAGCCCGATCGCGGCCATGTCGCCGGTGCGCTCCACGAACCCGGTGACCGCGCCGACCTTCGGCCCCATCGACCCGGCCGGGAACTCCACGCCGCGCAGCTCGTGCGGGGTGGTGTGGGTGATCGGCTCCTCCCGGTCCGTCCCGAAGTGACGCATGACGTTCGGGACGTCGGTCAGGATCAGCAGCGCGTCCGCGTCCAGCGTCTCGGCCAGCACGGCCGCGGTGAGGTCCTTGTCGATCACCGCCTCGACGCCCTCCAGCCGGCCGACGTCGTTGCGGACCACCGGGACGCCGCCGCCGCCCGCGCACACCACGACCGTCCCGGCCCGCACCAGCTCCCTGATCAGCCGGGTCTCGATCACCCGCTGCGGCTTCGGCGAGGGCACCACGCGGCGCCAGCGCTCCCCGTCCCGCCGGACGGTCCAGCCGTACTCGCCGGCCAGCCGCTCGGCCTCCGCGCGCTCGTAGACCTGCCCGACGAACTTGGCCGGGTCCTGGAACGCCGGGTCCACCGCCGACACCAGCGTCTGGTTGATCATCGCCATCACCTGGCGGCCGGGCAGCGCGTTCTGCAGCGCCTGCAGCATCCAGTACCCGATCATGCCCTGGGTCTCGGCCCCGAGGGTGTCCAGCGGGTACGGCCGGGTCAGCCGGTCGTCCCGCTCGCTCTCCAGCGCCAGCACCCCGACCTGCGGGCCGTTGCCGTGCGTGACGATCAGCTCGTGCCGTTCGGCGAGCGGCGCGAGCGCCCGGACGGCCCGGTCCACGTTCGCCCGCTGCAGCGCGGCGTCGGGCGTCTCGCCCCGCTTGACCAGCGCGTTCCCTCCGAGCGCGACGACGACGCGCATGTCCCCCCTCCCCGTGGGCGCCGCCCCCCGGCGCACCCGGCGGCACCCGGCGGCGCCCTGCGGCGCGCGGCCGCTCAGCCGAGCGTCGCGACCAGCACGGCCTTGATCGTGTGCATCCGGTTCTCGGCCTCGTCGAAGACGATCGAGGCGTCCGACTCGAACACCTCCTCGGTGACCTCCAGGGCCTCCAGGCCCGTCCTGCGGTAGATCTCCTCGCCCACCCCGGTCTCCCGGTTGTGGAAGGCGGGCAGGCAGTGCATGAACCGCGCGCCCGGGTTGCCGGTGGCCCGCATCACCTCGGAGTTCACCTGGTACGGCTGGAGCAGCGCGATCCGCTCGTCCCAGACCTCCGCCGGCTCGCCCATCGACACCCACACGTCGGTGAGGACGAAGTCGGCGCCGCGCACGCCCTGCGCGACGTCCTCGGTGATGGTGATCTCGGCGCCGGTCTTGGCCGCGACCGCGTTGGCGGGCTTGACGACGGTCTCCTCGTCCGGCCACAGCGACCTGGGCGCGACGATCCGGACGTCCATGCCGAGCAGCGCCCCCGCCGCCACGTACGAATGCCCCATGTTGTTGCGGGCGTCGCCCAGGTAGGCGTACGTGACGTCGCGCAGCGGCTTCTCGCTGTGCTCGCGCATGGTGAGCATGTCGGCGAGCATCTGCGTCGGGTGCCATTCGTCGGTGAGGCCGTTCCACACCGGGACGCCCGCGTGTTCGGCCAGCTCCTCCACGTACCGCTGCCGCGACCCCCGGTACTGGATGCCGTCGAACATCCGGCCGAGCACGCGGGCGGTGTCCTTCATCGACTCCTTGTGGCCGATCTGGGACCCGGCCGGGTCGAGGTAGGTCACGTGGGCGCCCTGGTCGTGCGCGGCCACCTCGAACGCGCAGCGCGTCCGGGTCGAGGTCTTCTCGAAGATCAGCGCGATGTTGCGGCCCTCGAGGCGGCGCCGCTCCGTCCCGCTGTACCTGGCGGCCTTCAGCTCGGCGGACAGGTCGATCAGGAAGCCGAACTCCTTCGGGGTGAGGTCCAGCTCGCGGATGAGGCTGCGCCCGCGCAGGTTGTAGGCCATCGGTCCCCGGTCTCCCGTTCGGCATGCCGCGAGGCCACCGGGCCGCCCCGGTGACAGGGCGAGAGCTTCCCCGCGCCCGGCGGGCGAAACTAGATCCACTCCGGCTCGCGCCCCCGCCCTGCGCCCTTTACCGCTCCTTCACCCGCGCACCGGCGGCACCCCGCGCGGGCGCACCGGCCGGCGGACCTAAACTCATTGCCATGACAACCCCCGGAGACGGCGCCGTCGAGCTGGACGGGCTCGTCAAGCGCTATGGCACGGCGACGGCCGTGGACGGCCTGTCGTTCGGCGCCGCCCGGGGCGCCGTCACCGCGCTGCTCGGCCCGAACGGCGCGGGCAAGACCACCACGATCGAGATCTGCGAGGGCTTCCGCCGCGCCGACGCGGGCACCGTCCGCGTCCTCGGCCTGGACCCGGTCGCCGACGCGCGGGCCCTCAAGCCGCGGGTCGGGGTGATGCCGCAGTCGGGCGGGGTGCCCGGCACCGCGAAAGGCGCCGAGTTCCTGCGGCTGGTCGCCTCGTTCCACGCCACCCCGCTGGACCCGGCGGCGCTGCTGGAGCGGCTCGGCCTGACCGAGCACGCCCGCACCCCGTTCCGGCGGATGTCGGGCGGGCAGCAGCAGCGGCTGTCGCTGGCCGTCGCCGTGGTCGGACGGCCCGAGCTGGTCTTCCTGGACGAGCCCACCACCGGCCTCGACCCGCAGGCGCGGCACGCCACCTGGGAGCTGATCGAGGAGCTGCGCGCGGCCGGGGTGTCGCTGCTGCTCACCACGCACAACATGGAGGAGGCCGAGCGGCTCGCCGACCGGGTCGTGATCGTCGACCACGGCAAGGTCGTCGCCGAGGGCAGCCCGCAGGAGCTGACCGGCGCCGAGCGGCAGCTGCGCTTCCGCGCCCGTCCCGGCCTCGGCCTGGAGGAGCTGCTGTCGGCGCTGCCCGCCGGGAGCGCCGCCAAGGAGTCGCCCGCCGGGCACTACCTGATCGAGGCCGACGTCCGGCCGGAGCTGCTCGCCACCGTCACCGCCTGGTGCGCCTCGCACGGCGTGATGACCGAGGACCTGCGCATCGAGCGCCGCACGCTGGAGGACGTCTTCCTGGAACTGACCGGACGGGAGCTGCGCTCATGACCACCACTCCGGCCGCGCTGGACCTGTCGCCCGCGCCGGGCGCCGTCCCGCTGCCGCGGATGATCCTGTCGCAGGCCGCCTACGAGTTCCGGGCCGTGGTGCGCAACGGCGAGCAGCTGCTCCTCACCCTGATCATCCCGGTGGTGCTGCTGACGCTGTTCAGCGCCACCTCGCTGCTGGACCTCGGCTCCGGCCGCCGGGTCGACTTCCTCGCCCCCGGCATCCTCGCGCTCGCGGTGATGTCCACCGCGTTCACCGGGCAGGCGATCGGCACCGGCTTCGAGCGCCGCTACGGCGTGCTCAAGCGGCTCGGCGCCACGCCGCTGCCGCGCGGCGGCCTCATCGCCGCCAAGACGCTGTCGGTGGTCGCCGTCGAGATCCTGCAGGCGGTCGTGGTGTGCGCGGTCGCGCTGGCGCTCGGCTGGCACCCGCACGGCGACCCCGTCTCGGTGATCGTCCTGCTGCTGCTCGGCACGGCCGCGTTCAGCGGGTTCGGGCTGCTGATGGCCGGAACGCTGCGCGCCGAGGCCACCCTCGCCGCCGCCAACCTGGTCTACATCCTGCTGCTGGCGGTCGGCGGCGTGGTGTTCCCCCTCGACAAGTTCCCCGGCGGCGTCCGGGACGTACTGGAGCTGCTGCCCGTCTCGGCGCTCGCGGACGGGCTGCGCCAGGTGCTGCGGCACGGCGCGGCGTTCCCCGGCAAGCCGCTGCTGGTCCTCGCGGTGTGGGCGGTCGCCGGCCTCGCCCTCGCCGCCCGCTTCTTCCGCTGGGAGTGATCGTTGGCACTCGCCGAGGCCCCCGGGTCCTATGGGGCGGCGGGCCGTGCGGCCCGCCGCGTCCGCATGCTGTCGCTCGGCTCGGTGCCGCCGCCCGCCATGATCCTGCTCGGCATCGTGTCCGTGCAGGTCGGAGCGGGCCTGGCCAAGCACCTGTTCGAGCGGCTGCCGCCGACGTCGGTGGTGGCGATCCGGCTGCTGGCGTCGGCGCTCGTGCTGGGCTTCCTCGCCCGCAGAGGGCTGCGGACGATCCTGCGCGACCACTCCTGGACGAGCCTGGCGGTCGTCGCGGGGTACGGGGTCGCGCTCGCGATGATGAACTTCGCGTTCTACCAGGCCCTGTCCCGCATCCCGCTCGGCGTGGCCGTGACCATCGAGTTCCTCGGGCCGCTGTCGGTCGCCATCGCCGGCTCGCGCCGTCCCCGGGACCTGCTGTGGGTGGCGCTCGCGGGCGCGGGCGTGCTGATGCTCGCCCGGGGCGGCGGCGAGGTGGACCCCGCCGGCATCCTGTTCGCGCTGCTCGCCGCGGTCGGCTGGGCGTCCTACATCCTGCTCACCGCCGCCACCGGCCGGCGGATCCCCGGCACCACCGGCCTCGCGCTCGCCAGCGTCATCGGGACGCTGGTCATGCTGCCGAGCGGCATCGCGGCGGGCGGCGGCGCCGTCCTCGACCCGTGGCTGCTGCTGATCGGGCTCGGGGTGGGCCTGCTGTCGTCGGTCATCCCCTACTCGCTGGAGCTGGAGGCCCTGCGGCGGGTGCCCGCCCGCGTGTTCGGCATCCTCATGAGCCTCGAACCCGCCGTCGCCGCGCTGGTGGGCGTGGTCGTGCTCGGCGAGATCCTCACCGGGCGCCAATGGGCCGCCATCGCCTGCGTCATCGTGGCCTGCGCGGGCGCCACGCGGGGGCAGAAGGAACCGCCTGAGGCACCGGAGGCGTGATAGGCGTGGCAGGATCGGTGGAAGGATGATCGCAGCACCGTCGCCGTGGAGGGGAGCCGCCGTGACCGGCCGGACCGATGACCAGGGACTGCCGCCGGAGTTCTTCGAGGCGGGGTCGGCGTCGTTCGTCGACCTCCTGCGCCTGCACTCGCCCGACCTGCTGCCCGTCAACCGGGTGCCGGGCGCCGGGACCGTCCCGGAGCTGCCGCACGGCACCACCGTGCTGGCGCTGACGTTCCCGGGCGGGGTGATGATGGCCGGGGACCGCCGCGCCACCCAGGGCAACCGCATCGCCAACCGCGAGCTGGACAAGGTCCAGCGGGCCGACGAGTACTCCGCCGTGGCGTTCGCCGGGACGGTGGGGCTCGCGCTGGAGATGGTCCGGCTGTTCCAGGTCGAGCTGGAGCACTACGAGAAGATGGAGACGGTCCCGCTGTCGCTGCCGGGCAAGGCCCGCCGGCTCGGCGCCGTCATCCAGGCCAACCTGGCCCAGGCCATGCAGGGCCTCGCGGTCGTCCCGCTGTTCGCCGGGTACGACCCCGACTCCGACGACGCGCGGATCTACACCTACGACATCACCGGCGCCCCGCAGCTCGCCCGCGACTACCACGCGGACGGCTCCGGCTCGCCGTACGCGCTGGGCGCGATGAAGAAGCTGTACCGGCGCGACCTGTCGATGGAGGACGCCGCGACGGTGTGCGTCCAGGCCCTGTACGACGCGGCCGAGGACGACTCGGCCACCGGCGGCCCCGACCCGGCCCGCCGCATCTACCCGACGATCGCGGCCGTGACCGCGGACGGCTACCGGCGGCTGCCCGAGGAGCAGGTCGCCGCGATCTCCTCCGAGGTGCTGGAGGGCCGGATGAGCGCTCCGGACGGCCCGGTCGCGCCGCTGCGCTGACCCACAGCGACGGCGGGGCGGAGCGGGGTCACGACTTGGCTCCGCTCCGTGACCCCGCCGGCTCCGGGAACGTCGTACCCGGCTCATAGACTCGGCCCCATGGCACGCGCGAACGACGAGGCCGCCGCCCTCATCCAGGAGCTGGCCGACCTGCTCTCCATCACCGGCGGCGACGCCTTCAAGATCCGGGCGTACGAGAAGGCCGCACGGGCGATCGCGGGCCACCCCGACGACATCTCCGGGCTCGACCTGGCCGGGCTGCGCACGATCCCGACGGTCGGCGAGGCGATCGCCAAGAAGGTGCTCGACTACAACACCACCGGGACGATCCGGCAGGTGGAGGAGCTGCGGACGCAGATCCCCGCCGGTGTACGGGCGCTGACCGCGATCCCGACACTCGGCCCGAAGAAGGCCCTGGCCGTCTACGAGGAGCTGGGGATCTCGTCGGTCGACGAGCTGGCCGACGCGATCAAGGAGGGCCGGCTGCGCGGGCTCAAGGGCTTCGGCGCCAAGACCGAGGAGAACATCCTGCGCGGCATCGAGCTGATGCGCAGCTCCGGCGAGCGGGCCCTGGTCGACGCGGCGGCGAGCGTCGCCGACGAGGTCGTCGCGGCGCTGTCGGCGCTCCCGCAGGTCGAGCGGTGCATGCACGCGGGCTCGCTGCGCCGGATGCGCGAGACGATCGGCGACGTCGACGTGCTCGCCGCGTCCACCGACCCGCATCCGATCATGGAGGCGTTCACCGCGCTGCCGCTGGTCGCCGAGGTGGTCGTCGGCGGCGACAAGAAGACCTCGATCCGGACCGACCGCGGCCTCCAGGTCGACCTGCGCGTCGTCCCGCCGGAGTCGTGGGGCGCGGCGCTGCAGTACTTTACCGGCTCGCAGGCGCACAACATCCGCACCCGCGAGATCGCGGTGAAGGCGGGCCTGAAGCTGTCGGAGTACGGGCTGTTCGAGGCCGAGTCCGGCGACCTGATCGTCTCCAGCACCGAGGAGGAGGTCTACGAACGGCTCGGCCTGCCGTGGATCCACCCCGCCCTCCGCGAGGACACCGGCGAGATCGAGGCGGCGCTGAAGGACGAGCTGCCCCGCCTGGTCACCGTCGAGGACCTGCGCGGCGACCTGCACAGCCACACCGACCTCACCGACGGCATCGCCTCCCTGGAGGACATGGTCGCCGCCGCGGCCGGCCGCGGCCTGGAGTACTACGCGATCACCGACCACGCGCCGAACCTGTTCATGCAGCGGATGACGGACGAGAAGATGCTCGCCCAGCGCGAGCGGGTCCGCGAGCTGCAGGAGGAGTACCCGGGGATGGTGCTGCTGCACGGCACCGAGCTGAACATCGACCCGGACGGCGAGGTCGACTGGGACGCCGATTTCCTGGCCGGGTTCGACATCTGCGTCGCGTCCGTCCACTCGCACTTCACCCAGGACGAGGCGGCCATGACGCGGCGGCTCGTCCGCGCCTGCGAGAACCCGCACGTCCACGTGATCGGGCATCCGACGGCGCGCAGCATCGGCCGCCGCCCGCCGGTGAGCGCCGACTGGGACGAGGTGTTCCGCGCCGCCGCCCGCACCGGCACGGCGATGGAGATCGACTCCTTCCCCGACCGGCTCGACCTGCCCGCCGACCTGGTCCGCCGCGCCAAGCGGTTCGGGGTGCGGTTCTCCGTGGACACCGACGCGCACTCGCTCGGGCACCACCGCAACATCCGCTACGGCGTCGGCACCGCGCAGCGCGGCTGGCTCACTCCCGACGACGTCGTCAACACCTGGCCGCTGGAGCGCCTGCGGGAGTTCCTCGGCAAGGCCTGAGCATCCGCCGCGGGCACTCTGCCGTCCAGGAGGGGCCCGGGGCCGTTCAGGCGGGCTGCGGGGCCTCGGCGGGACGCGCGGCCACCGTGCGCGGCGTCGCGGCCGGCATGGGGCCGCGGTCGCGCAGGGCGAAGAAGAGGCGGAACGCCGCGATCCACATCAGCACCGCGCCGAGCATGTGCAGCAGCACCAGCCCGGCCGGGACGCCCAGGAAGTACTGGGCGTAGCCCACGGCGCCCTGCGCGATGATCAGGCCGATCAGCTCCAGCGCGCGGCGCTTGGCCGCCGCCGGGCCGCCGGTGCGGTAGAGCACGATGGTCACGGCGATGGTGAACGCGATCGTGACCCAGGCGAGCTCGCCGTGGATGCGCGCCACGTCCTGGATGTCGAAGCCGTAGCGGCGGGACGAGGCGTCGCCGGCGTGCGGTCCGGTGCCGGTGACGACGGTGCCCGCGACGAGCACGGCCGCGGCGGCGACCAGCAGCAGGGCGGCGAGGCGGCGCGTCCAGGGGCCGGCCAGGGGCCGGGCCGGGGCGTCGCCCTCCCCCGCGCGCACCCACAGCGCCACGCAGAACACCAGCAGCGCGGGCGAGACGAGGAAGTGCGCCGACACCGCCGCCGGGTTCAGGTCGGTGAGCACCACGATGCCGCCGATGACGGCCTGCGCGACGACGCTCATCGGCTGGGCGAGCGACCACCACACCAGGTCCCGGCGGCGCGGGACGAGCCGCAGCGCGGCCACGAAGACCAGCACGCCGACGGCCAGCACCACGAAGGTGATCAGCCGGTTGCCGAACTCGACCGCCATGTTGAACGCGTGGTGGTCGGCGTTGCGGGTGGGCACGAGGCTGTCGCCGGAGCAGCGCGGCCATTCGGGGCAGCCGAGGCCGGACTCGGTGAGCCGGACCAGGCCGCCGCTGACCACGATCACCACGTTCCCGATGACGCCGAGCAGCGCCAGCAGCCGCACCGATCCCGGGGTCGGGCGCCACACGGCGTCCCAGGCACGGATCAGCGGGTTCGTCGACGACCTTCGCTCCACCACGCGTCAATCGTATGGCCGCCGTCCCGTGCCCCCGACGCACCCCCCGGTTACCGCGCGTACGGGCCGGGCGGTGGCGGCGGCAGGAAGCCGGACGGGCCCTGCGGCGCCCAGGGCGGCGCCCCGGCCGCGGGCCCGCCGCGGCGCGGCGGCGTGCGCAGGAACGCCTGCCTGGCCAGCGACATCAGCTCCAGCAGGGAGTCGCGGCGGGTGGCGAACCAGTGCGGCTCGGCGTTGCCGCGGTCGGCGCGCTTGTGCAGCAGCGCCAGCTCGGTCGCGGCGAGCTGGTAGTCGACCATGGCGCGGCCGGCGGGCGGGCCGCCGACGGACTTGGCCCACCGGCGGGCCGCCCGCCGGGACGGGATGGAGCGCAGCATCCTCACGTCCTGCGGCGTGACGAGGCCGGTGCCGGCGTACATCGGCAGGTAGGCCTCGATGCGCCGGACGGTGTGCCGGCGCTCGACCGTGACGATGACGATCAGCGTGACCAGGACGCCGAAGTCGAGGAGGTAGACCACGCCGAGGCCGCCGAGGCCGAAGGTGGTGGCGCCGTTCCACAGCCCGTGCAGGATCATCGCGCCGATCAGCCCGGCGGCGGGCGCGAGGAGCTGGCCGCGCCGGTGGGTGGCGGCGTAGGCGACGCCGAGGCCGGTCATCGAGGTGAACAGCGGGTGGCTGAGCGGCGCGATCAGGCCGCGCAGGATGAACACCGCCTGCAGCTGCTGGGCGCCGCCGTCCTCGAAGGCCCGCATGTAGTAGGTGATGTTCTCCATCATCGCGAAGCCGAGGCCGACCATGGCGGCGTAGATGATGCCGTCGGCGAAGCCGTCGATCTCGTTGCGGCGGAACCACAGCATGCCGATCAGCACGGCGCCCTTGAGCGACTCCTCGATGACCGGGGCGCCGAACGTCGCGCTGACGACGTGCCCCTTGACCTCGCCGAAGATCGGGATGGTGACGTACAGCAGGCCGAGCGTGTTGAGCACCAGCGCGCCGAACACCGCCACGCCGGCGCCCCACATGAACGCGAAGAGCAGGGCGCGCGGCGGCTCGGGCTCCAGCCGGTCCAGGGTGAGGGCGAGCGCGACCAGCGCCGGGATCGGCAGGATCGCCAGGACCACGCCGACCCAGAACCCGGCGCCGCCCGACAGCACGTCGGCGGCGAGCGCGAGCACCACGCACAGGGACGAGACGGTCAGCCCGACGATCAGTCCGACCGGGGGCCGGCCCGGGATCCGGCCTTCCAGCACCGCCTTGGGGTCCACACGCGCCATGACACGTGAGCGTAACGGGTCGGTGCGGGCCCGTGCCCGGCCGTCAGTGCAGGAGCGGGTCCACGGCGACGGCGGTGAACAGCAGCGCCAGGTACACGTTCGACAGGTGGAAGAAGCGCATCGGCCGCAGGTGGACCCCCGTCACACCGGCGCGGACGGCCTTGAGCAGCCGGTGCCCCTCGCCGAGGAAGACCAGGCCGAGGACGACGGCGACGGCCCCGTACACCGGGCCCATGCCCGCGACGGGCCACAGCACGAGCGAGCACACGACGGTGGCGTAGGCGTAGACCAGGCTCTCGGTGATGACGCGGCGCTCGGTCGCCACGACGGGCAGCATCGGCACCTTGGCGACCGCGTAGTCCTCGCGGTAGCGCATCGCGAGCGTCCAGGTGTGCGGCGGCGTCCAGAGGAACACCACGCCGAACAGCACGAACGGGGTCCAGGAGAGGCCGTTGGTGATCGCCGTCCAGCCGATGAGCACCGGCATGCAGCCGGCGATGCCGCCCCACACCACGTTCTGCGACGTCCGGCGCTTGAGCAGCAGCGAGTAGACGAAGACGTAGAACAGGATCGCGAACAGCGACCCGGCGGCCGACAGCGGGTTGACGGTGAAGAAGAACCCGGCGGTGGACACCAGCGCCAGCGTGATCCCGAACACCAGGGCGCGGGCCGGGGTGACCTGCGCGCGGGCCAGCGGGCGGCGCCGGGTGCGGCGCATCTTGACGTCGATGTCGCGGTCGATGTAGCAGTTGATCGCGTTCGCGGCGCCGGCCGACATGGCGCCGAAGGAGAAGGTCAGCAGGACCGTCCCCAGCGGCGGCAGGCCCCGCTGGGCGAGGAACATCACCGGGATCGTGGTGATCAAGAGCAGCTCGATCACGCGCGGCTTGGTGAGCGCCACGTAGGCGCGCACGCTGGCGCCGATCGAGCCGCGGGCCTCGGCCACCGGCTCGGGGGCGAGCGCCCCCGGCGCCTGCCCGTCGAGCGGCACCGGCTCGTCGAGCTCGACCCCGCGCTTGTTACTGAGCACCGTCACAATCGGGTCCACGTCCAACTAGGCATGAAGAAATCGCGTACCACCTCGGCGGCGCCCCCGCGATCCGGGCCGGCCTCGGTCGAGTGCAACTTCGGCTTGGTGATCCTGCTTCGGTCTGGCGACCGCGGCCGCCGTCGCCGGCCGCGCCATCACTGTAGTCCGACCCCTCCCGAGGGCGTGCACCGGGGCACCGGACGCGCCGGTCGCCGCCCCGGCGCCGCGCCTGCGGGCCGCCGAGGACGGCCGGGGGCGCGGTGCCGATCCCCCTTGGGTTCACCCATGCGGGGGGTTAGTCGGCGAGCCGATCGGGCAAGGGTGCAGGGAGCGGCGCGGACCTGGCGCGGGCGGCGGCGCCCTTTCGCCGTGTTCCCGCTCTCGCCTGCGTCGGCCCGCCCGCGCGATAGGCTCGCCGAGGGCGCGGCATGATCTTCGCGAGGCCACGGATCAGGTGGCCGCAAGGGGGCCCGAGGGAAGACGAAGGTGCCGCCGGATGTTGCGGCACAGCGGGGCCGCGGCACGGGCACCGGTCATGCCGCGCGGCGGCACATCGCTAATGAACTCTGTACGACAGCGGTTCGAGAGGAGCCTGGCGTTCCGTGAGCAGGGACAGCAGCACGTTTGAATGGTCCGACCTGGACCGGCGGGCGGTGGACGTCATCCGCGCCCTCGCCATGGACGCGGTCGAGGAGGCGGGCTCCGGCCACCCCGGTACGGCCATGAGTCTCGCGCCGGCCGCCTACCTTCTTTTCCAGCGGTACCTTCGGCACGACCCGACGGACCCCGACTGGGCCGGCCGCGACAGGTTCGTCCTGTCCTGCGGGCACTCCAGCCTGACCCTTTACATCCACCTCTACCTGTCGGGCTACCCCCTGACGCTGGACGACCTGAAGTCGCTGCGCAAGTGGGGCAGCCTCACCCCCGGCCACCCCGAGCACGGGCACACCGCGGGCGTGGAGACCACCACCGGGCCGCTGGGCCAGGGCGTCGCCAACGCGGTCGGGATGGCGATGGCCGCCCGCCGCGAGCGCGGCCTGTTCGACCCGGACGCCCCGGCGGGCGAGTCCCCCTTCGACCACACCATCTGGGCGTTCGCGTCCGACGGCGACATCGAGGAGGGCATCAGCCACGAGGCGAGCGCCCTGGCGGCCCACCAGCGGCTCGGCAACCTGGTCCTGCTGTACGACGACAACCACATCTCGATCGAGGACGACACCGCGATCGCGCTGTCGGAGGACGTGCGGGCCCGCTACGAGGCCTACGGCTGGGACGTCCACCACGTCGACTGGACCGTGAACGGCGACTACGAGGAGAACGTGGCCGCGCTGGCGGCGGCGTTCGACGCGGCCAAGGCCGAGACGGCCCGCCCGTCGTTCGTCGCGCTGCGCACCATCATCGGGTGGCCGGCGCCGAACAAGAAGAACACCGGCAAGGCCCACGGCTCCGCGCTGGGCGCCGACGAGATCGCCGCGACCAAGCGGATCCTCGGCCTGGACCCGGCGGAGTCGTTCATCGTCCCCGACGACGTGCTGGCGCACGCCCGCGAGGTGTCGGACCGGGGCCGCGCGCTCCGCGCGGAGTGGGACAAGGCGTTCCAGTCGTGGCGGTCGGCGAACCCCGGGCGCGCCGCCGAGTACGACCGGATCAGCGGCCGCCACCTGCCCGCGGGCTGGGAGGCGAAGCTGCCGGAGTTCCCGGCGGGCAAGGAGGTGGCGACCCGCGCCGCGTCCGGCGAGGTGCTGGGCGCGCTGGCGCCGGTGCTGCCGGAGCTGTGGGGCGGCTCGGCCGACCTGGCGGAGAGCAACAACACCACGATGAAGGGCGAGCCGTCCTTCATCCCCGAGGAGTTCCAGACCAAGGAGTTCCCGGGCGGCCGGTACGGCCGGACGCTGCACTTCGGCGTCCGCGAGCACGCGATGGGCGCGATCTGCAACGGCATCGCGCTGCACGGCGGGACGCGCCCGTACGGCGGCACCTTCCTGATCTTCAGCGACTACATGCGGCCGGCGGTCCGGCTGGCGGCGCTGATGAAGCTGCCGGTCACCTACGTGTGGACGCACGACTCGATCGGGCTCGGCGAGGACGGCCCGACGCACCAGCCGGTCGAGCACCTGTGGGCGCTGCGCGCGATCCCGGGGCTGGACGTGGTGCGCCCGGCGGACGCCAACGAGACCGCGGTCGCGTGGCGGACCGTCCTGGAGCACACCGACCGGCCCGCGGGCTTGGCGCTGACCCGGCAGAAGCTGCCGACGCTGGAGCGCGGCGGCGAGATCGCGTCCGCCGACGGCGCCGCGAAGGGCGGCTACGTGCTGGCCGACGCCGAGGGCGGGCAGCCGGAGGTGGTCCTCATCGCGACCGGCAGCGAGGTGCAGCTGGCGCTGGAGGCGCGGGCGACGCTGCAGGCGCAGGGCACCCCGACCCGCGTGGTGTCGATGCCGTGCGTGGAGTGGTTCGAGGCGCAGAGCGACGCCTACAAGCAGCAGGTGCTGCCGCCGGGGGTGCGGGCGCGCGTGTCGGTGGAGGCCGGCGTGGCGCTCGGCTGGCGGACCTACGTCGGCGACGCCGGCGAGTCGGTGTCGCTGGAGCACTTCGGCGCGTCCGCCGACTACAAGACGCTGTTCGAGCAGTTCGGCCTCACCGCGGAGCGGGTTGTCGCGGCGGCGAAGGCGAGCCTGATCAGGGCCGGCGTCAAGGAAGCCGGGCGCGGCACCACCACCGGCAACTAGGGCCGGCGGGGCGCCCGTCCCGCCCCTGGCGGGGCGGGCGCCCGGCCCGGCCGGCCCCCCGGAACACAGGCGACGAGGAGAAAGCGATGAGTGACATCCTGAAGGCCCTCTCGGACGAGGGCGTGTCGATCTGGCTGGACGACATCAGCAGGGAGCGGCTGCGCACCGGGAACCTGGAGCAGCTGGTCAAGGACAAGCACGTCGTCGGCGTCACCTCCAACCCGACGATCTTCGCCAAGGCGCTCAGCAAGGGCGACGCCTACGACGGCCAGGTCCGCGACCTGGCCGTGCGCGGCGTGGACGTCGAGGAGGCGTCCCGGGCGATCACCACCTACGACATCCGCTGGGGCTGCGACGTGCTGCGACCGGTCTACGACCGGACCGACGGGCTGGACGGCCGGGTGTCGATCGAGGTCGACCCGCGGCTGGCCCGGGACTCCGAGAAGACGGTCGCCGAGGCGCGGGCGCTGTGGTGGATGGTGGACCGGCCCAACCTGTTCATCAAGATCCCGGCGACCGAGGAGGGCCTGCCCGCGATCACGGCGGCGCTGGCGGAGGGCATCAGCGTGAACGTGACGCTGATCTTCTCGCTGGAGCGCTACGGCAAGGTCATCGACGCGTTCTTCGAGGGCATGGAGAAGGCCCGGGCGAACGGGCACGACCTGTCGACGATGGCGTCGGTGGCGTCGTTCTTCGTCAGCCGGGTCGACACCGAGATCGACAAGCGGCTCGACAAGATCGGCTCGGAGGACGCCAAGAAGCTGCGGTCCAAGGCGGGCCTGGCGAACGCGCGGCTGGCGTACGCGCTGTTCGAGGAGAAGTTCGGCACCGACCGGTGGAAGGCGCTGAAGGACGCGGGCGCCCGCCCGCAGCGTCCGCTGTGGGCCTCGACCGGCGTGAAGGACCCGAACCTCGCCGACACCCTGTACGTGGACGAGCTGGTCGCGCCCGGCACCGTCAACACGATGCCGGAGGCGACGCTGGTGGCGGAGGCCGACCACGGCCAGCTGCGCGGCGACACCGTCCGGGGCGCTTATGACGACGCCCGCGCGCACATGGCGGCGCTGAAGGACGCGGGCGTCGACTACGACGACGTCGTGCGGGTCCTGGAGGAGGAGGGCGTCGAGAAGTTCGAGGCGTCCTGGAAGGAGCTGCTCGGCTCCATCAGCGGCGAGCTGAAGGACAAGGGCGCGTGACGTCGGTGGTGACCGCCGGGGGGATCTCGGTCACCATCCGCGGCGCCGTCGTCGACGAGAGCGAGACGGTCCTGGACCGTCTCGCCTCCGACGGCGTGCCGAGCTCGCTGACGTCCCGCAACGCCAAGCTGTGGGGCCCGGACGCGGCCCCGCTGGCCGCGCGCCGGCTGGGCTGGCTCGGCCTGCCGGAGACGTCCCGCTCGCTGCCGGCCCGGCTCGCCGGGCCGGCGGAGCAGTTCCGCGACGCCGGCCTGGACCGGATCGTGCTCGCGGGCGCGGGCGGTCCGGTCGTCGCCGCGGAGGCGATCCACCGCACCTTCGCCGAGGACGAGGCCCGCGGCGGGCCGGGCGCCGAGCTGGTCGTCCTCGACACCACCGATCCGCACGAGGTCTCCGGGGTCCTCGCGGGCGGCCTCGACCGGACGCTGGTGGTCGTCGTGGGCGACGACATCGAGGCGCAGGCGCTGCGCCGCGTCTTCGGGCGGGCGTTCTCCGAGGCGGGGCTCGACCGTGAGGAGCTGGCCCGCCGCTTCGTCGTCGTGGCCGAGCCCGGATCGGCGCCCGAGCGCGCCGCGCGCGAGGTCGGCCACCATTTCGTGGAGGCCGAGACCGACGTCGACGGCCGGTACGGGGCGCTCGGCACGGCCGCGCTGGTGCCCGCCGCGCTCGCCGGCGTGGACGTCCTGGCGCTGCTGGACGACGCGAACCGGCTGGCGGGGGTGCTGCGGCAGCCCTACGACAACCCGGCGCTGGCGTTCGGCGCCGCGCTCGGCTCGTCGGCGCTCGGCGGCCGCGACAAGCTCGTCGTCGCCGACCACGGCTCCGGCCTGCACGGCTTCGCCGGCTGGGCGGAGCAGCTGGTGGCGGGCGCGCTCGGCAAGGACGGCCGGGGGCTGCTGCCGGTCGTGGTGGAGGGCGTGGAGTCCCCCGGGTTCGAGCTGACCGGCGACCTGCGCCGGGTGATCCTCGGCCGCCGCCCGGACGAGCCCGGCCCGGGCCGCGAGGCCGGGGTGAGCGTGACGGGCCCGCTCGGCGCGCAGTTCCTGCTGTGGGAGTACGCGACGGCGGTGGCGGCCCGCGTCATGGGCGTCGACCCGTTCGCTGAGCCGGACGTCGGCGAGTCGCGGGAGAGCACGGCCGCGCTGCTGCGCTCGGAGGAGGGCGCCGCCCCGACGGTGGTGCGCCGCCCGCCCGCGCTGGTGTCGGACGCGGTGGAGGTGCACGCGCCGGAGGAGGCGCTGCGCGGGGCCAAGACGCTGACCGAGGCGCTGGAGGCGGTCCTGGAGGACGTCCCGGACCGCGGATACCTGGCCGTCCTGGCCTATCTGGACCGCTCGGGGGACGCGTCCGCCGCCGGGCTGCGCCCGCTGCTGGCGGCGCGGAGCGCGAAGCTGCGCAGGCATCCGGCGCCGGTCACGTTCGGCTGGGGGCCGAGGTACCTGCACGCGACCGGCCAGTACCACAAGGGCGGCCCCCGCAACGGCACGTTCCTGCAGGTCACGGGCGCCGTCACGGCGGACGTCCCGGTGCCCGGTCGGCCCTACACGCTCGGTGAGCTGCAGCTGGCCCAGGCGTTCGGGGACCAGCGGGTGCTGCGCTCGCTCGGCCGCCCGACGTTCCGGCTGCACCTGCGCGACCGCGCCGAAGGCATCGCGCAACTCGCCGAGGCGCTCGCCTGACCGGCGCCTGGAGCGGAGCGGAAGGCGACGGTCAGGCTGTCTTGCCGGGGTGTGGGGGTGTGGGGGTCGCCCCCCACAAGAGACACTGATCTGCGTCCGGTTCGGCAACGGAACGCAGAAGATCGATGGAGATGGTCGCGGATGCCCTTTCTCTCCTGAAACGATGGGGGGCAGGAGGGAAGCGTGTCCGGATTCGACGTACTGACGCGTGGCGACGTGCTCGACTCGGCGCTGCAGGCGAGGGACTACCTCGTCAGCTGCGGCGTTCCGGGTGCGCTCGCCGCGAAGGACCCGCGGCTGTGGGGGCGGCGCGCGGTCGACCACAGCCGGCTGGGCTGGCTCGACCTGCCGTTCGCCTCGCGCGGGCTGCTGCGGCAGATCGACGGGCTGGTCGCCGAGGCGCGCTACTCCGGCCTCGACCACATCGTGCTGATCGGCGTGGGGGCGGAGAGCCTGGCCGCGCAGGCGATCATGGAGGCGCACGCGCCGGCGCTGGCCGGCGGGGGCGGCGGCGCGCCCGGCGGCCCGGCGGGCGGGCTCACCGTGCTGGACGGCAGCGACACCGCCGCGCTGGCGTTCGCGCTGGAGCGGCTCGACCGCACGCTGGTGGTGCTGGCCAGCAAGGCGGGCGTGTCGCTGGAGGGCGACGCCTACCGGCGCATCTTCGCGGGCGCGTTCCGCGAGCGGGGCCTGTCGGAGCGGGAGATCGCGGGACGGTTCCTGGTGATCACCGACCACGGCAGCCCCCTGCACGACTTCGCCCGCCAGTGCGGGTACCGGATCGGGCTGACCGACCCGTACCTGCCGGGGCATTTCGGCGCGCTGTCCGCGTACGGCCTTGTTCCGTCGGTGCTGGCGGGGGCCGACGCGGAGCGGCTGCTGGAGGAGGCGGCGTCGCTGGCGCCGTCGCTGTCCAAGGACGAGGACAACCCGGGGCTGCTGCTCGGCGCGGTCCTCGGCGGCTGCGCGCAGCAGGGGTCGGCCGGCATCACCCGCGACAAGGTGGTGCTGCGCGAGCCCGGCGGCTCCGGCGCGCTCAGTGCCTGGATCTCCCAGCTGCTGGCGGTCGGCACCGGCAAGCGCGGCCGCGGCGTGCTGGCGCTGGAGCCGCCGGGCGGCAAGGGCGGCTTCCCCGACCTGCACGGGATCGCGATCAACCCGCGGTCGGCGGCGCAGGAGGAGGCCGACACCTCGGTGTGGGCGCCGCTCGGCGCGCAGTTCCTGCTCTGGGAGTATGCGACGGCGGTGGCCGGGTGGCTGCTCGGCGTGAACCCGTTCGAGCAGGGCAGCACGGCGGTGCAGGAGGCCGAGGACGACGCGGCGACGCTGCTGCGCTCGGCCGGCGCCGGGCCGCTGCCCGCGGGGCGGCCGGTGTACGTCGAGGACGACATCGAGGTGCACGCCGACTTCGCGTGGCCGCCGGGCGCCGACCTCGGGACGGTGCTGGGCGGGCTGATCGCCTCGGTGCCCGCCGACGGCTACCTGTCGGTGCTGACGTACCTGTCGGGCGACTTCTCGGGCCGCTACCTGGCGCCGTCGCTGTCGCGCGCGGCGGGGCGGCCGGTCGTGTACGGGCCGGGCCCGGCCTATCCGCACGCCACCGGGCCGATCCACAAGGACGGGGCGGGCAACGGCGCGTTCCTGGTGATCACCGGTGATCCGGCGCCGGGCGACGCGCTGGCGGCGCATCCGGTGCCGGGGCGGCCCTACGGCCTGGCGAAGCTGCAGCTGGCGCGGGCGCTCGGGGAGGTCCGGGCGCTGCGGCAGCGGCGGCTGCCGGTGGTGCGGCTGCACCTGCGCAACCCGGTGGAGGGCGCGGGCCGGCTGATCGAGGCGGTGCGGGCGGTGGCGGGAGCCGGACCACGGCCGTGATCATGGTTCGATCGTGATCATCATCACCGTCCCGGCGCCGCCCGCCGGGACGGATTCATGATGAAACGGCGTTTTCGGGGAAGCGGCTCTTCAGGAAGGCGACACTGTCATTACACGGGGTCGATGCACACAGGATGCGTGGTCTGATCGGATGCGAGTACAAGTGAGGGTAGGCAAGGTGCAAGAAGAGGGGGCAGCAACGTGACCGACGCAGCCAATCCGCTCCGGGATCCGCGCGACAAGCGCCTGCCGCGGGTGGCGGGGCCGTGCGTGCTCGTGCTGTTCGGCGTCACCGGGGACCTGTCGCGCAAGAAGCTGCTCCCGGCGATCTACGACCTGGCGAACCGGGGGCTGCTGCCGCCGGGCTTCTCGCTGGTCGGTTTCGCCCGCCGCGACTGGGAGAACGAGGACTTCCGCCAGATCGCCTACGAGTCGGTCAAGGCGCACGCGCGGACCCCGTTCCGCGAGGACGTGTGGACGCACCTGTCGGAGGGCATGCATTTCGTCCCCGGTGAGTTCAGCGACCCGGGCGCGTTCGACGCGCTGTCGATGGCGGTCAAGGAGCTGGACGAGAGCCGCGGCACCGGCGGCAACTACGCGTTCTACCTTTCGATACCGCCGAAGTTCTTCCCGCAGGTGGTCGAGCAGCTGCAGCGCAGCGGGCTGGCCGACGACCGCAAGGAGGGCGCCTGGCGGCGGGTGGTGATCGAGAAGCCGTTCGGCCGGGACCTGAAGACGGCGCTGGAGCTGAACGACACGGTGCACCGGGTCTTCCCCGAGGAGTCGATCTTCCGGATCGACCACTACCTCGGCAAGGAGACGGTGCAGAACATCCTGGCGCTGCGGTTCGCCAACGCGATGTTCGAGCCGATCTGGAACCGCTCCTACATCGACCATGTGCAGATCACGATGGCCGAGGACATCGGCATCGGCGGCCGGGCGGGCTATTACGACGGGATCGGCGCGGCCCGCGACGTCATCCAGAACCACCTGTTGCAGTTGCTTGCGCTGACGGCGATGGAGGAGCCGACGTCGTTCAGCGCCCAGTCCGTCCGCACCGAGAAGGCGAAGATCCTTTCGTCGGTGCGGGTGCCAGGCGACCTGACGGTCTCCACCGCGCGCGGCCAGTACGCGGCGGGGTGGCAGGGCGGCGTGAGCGTCAAGGGGTACCTGGAGGAAGAGGGCATCCCGGCCGACTCGCGCACCGAGACCTACGCCGCGGTCAAGCTGGAGATCGACAACCGCCGCTGGGCGGGCGTGCCGTTCTACCTGCGCACCGGCAAGCGGCTCAGCCGCCGGGTGACGGAGGTGGCGATGGTGTTCCAGCAGGCGCCGCACCTGCCGTTCTCGCACACCGACACCGAGGAGCTGGGGCAGAACGCGCTGGTGATGCGGGTGCAGCCGGACGAGGGCATCACCGTGCGGTTCGGCTCGAAGGTGCCCGGCACCTCGATGGAGATCCGCGACGTGAACATGGACTTCGCCTACGGCGAGTCGTTCACCGAGGCGTCGCCGGAGGCCTACGAGCGGCTGCTGCTGGACGTGCTGATCGGCGACCCGCCGCTGTTCCCGCGGCAGGAGGAGGTCGAGCTGTCCTGGCGGATCCTCGACCCGATCGAGGACTACTGGGCGAGCCGCGGCGGCCTCGACCAGTACACGTCCGGCGGCTACGGGCCCGACAGCGCCGACGAGCTGATGGCGCGCGACGGCCGCGCCTGGAGGAGGCTCTGATGAACATCGACCTCACCGGCACCACCACCCGCAAGATCCAGGACGCGCTGACCCAGTCGCGGCACCTGATGGGCGGGCCCGCCGTCGGCATGGTGCTGACCCTGATCATCGTGACGGACGAGTCGGCGCAGTACGACGCGGTCCGCGCGGCGACGGAGGCGGCCCGCGAGCACCCGTGCCGGGTGCTGACGGTGATCTCCCGCGACCCGCGCGGGAACTCCTCGCGGCTGGACGCCGAGATCCGGATGGGCGAGACCGGCCCGGGCGAGACGGTGCTGCTGCGCATGTACGGGCCGCTCGCCGAGCACGCCGACTCGGTCGTGGTGCCGCTGCTGATGCCCGACACGCCCGTGGTGATCTGGTGGCCGGGCGGCAAGGTGCCGAAGTCGCCGTCCAAGAGCGGGCTCGGCAAGCTCGCGACGCGGCGGATCACCGACGCCTACGCGGCCCGCGACCGGCTCGGCACGCTCGCCCAGCTGGCCGGGAACTACAGCCCGGGCGACACCGACTTCACCTGGACCCGGCTG
This sequence comes from Actinomadura napierensis, assembly GCF_039529375.1. Taxonomy (NCBI): domain Bacteria; kingdom Bacillati; phylum Actinomycetota; class Actinomycetes; order Streptosporangiales; family Thermomonosporaceae; genus Actinomadura; species Actinomadura napierensis. The sequence goes on along the minus strand of NZ_BAAAMR010000067.1, from coordinate 9,348 downwards.
ACGTCGTGGCGGTCGCTGCTGGCCGCCTCGCTCGACCAGGACCACGACGAGATCGTCTCCGGCGAGGTGATGGCCGAGCCGGACAGCCCGAGCGCGGAGCTGCTGGCGGCGTGGCTGTCGATCCGGCTCGGCGTCGCGGTGGAGCGCACGGTGTCGGAGGGCCCCGGCATCACCGGCGTCCGGCTGACGACGACCGGCGGCGACATCGTGATCGACCGGCCGGACGGCCGGGTCGCGACGCTGTGCCGCCCCGGCCAGCCGGACCGGCAGGTGGCGCTGATGCGCCGGCCGATGTCGGAGCTGCTCGCCGAGGAGCTGCGCCGGCTGGACCCGGACGAGGTGTACCGGGAGGCCGCGGCGCGCTTCGCCAAGGACCTGGCCGGCGGCGCCTCGGACGAGGGCGTGGCCAGCGAGCCGCTGTCGGGCACGCAGGAGGCCGCCGCGACGAAGAAGGCGGAGAAGGAGGCCGCGAAGGAGGGCCTGCCGGAGGCCCCGGCCTCCTCCGCGGCGAAGTCGTCCGGCGGGAAGAGGTCGTCGCGCGGCAAGTCGTCGGGGGACGCGTGACCCCCCCGACGGTCCTGGTCCACCGCGACCAGGACCTGCTGGCCGAGGCGGCCGCGGCGCGGCTGGTGACGCGGATCGTGGACGCGCAGGCGGCACGGGGCTCGGCGTCGGTGGTGCTGACCGGCGGCGGCGTCGGCACGGCGGTGCTGGCGGCGCTGGCCGTGACCGGCGCCCGCGACGCGGTCGACTGGCGCCGGCTGGACGTGTGGTGGGGCGACGAGCGGTTCCTGCCGACCGGCGACCCGGAGCGCAACGAGACCGGCGCCCGCGCGGCGCTGCTGGACCACGTGGACCTCGATCCGGCGCGGGTGCATCCGATGCCGGCCTCGGACGGCCCGGACGGCGACGACGCGGAGGCCGCCGCCGAGCGGTACGCCGCCGAGCTGCGCGCGGCCGCCCGTCCCGAGGACCACGGCCCCGTCCCCTCGTTCGACGTGCTGATGCTCGGCATCGGGCCGGACGCGCACGTCGCGTCGCTGTTCCCGGAGATGCCGGCCGTGCGCGAGGAGCGGCCGGTGGTGGCGGTGCACGGCGCTCCGAAGCCGCCGCCGACCCGGATCTCGCTGACGTTCCCGTCGCTGTGCGCCGCGCACGAGGTGTGGGTGCTGGCGTCCGGGGAGTCGAAGGCGAAGGCGGTGCGGCTGGGGCTGTCGGAGGCCGGGCCGGTGCGGGTGCCGTGTGCGGGCGCGCGCGGCAGGCAGAGCACGCTGTTCCTGCTGGACCGTTCCGCGGCGGCGGAGCTTCCGCCCGGGATCGAGCGGATCGCCTCCCCCTGAGGCGTTGATCACGTCGTGGCCGGTGCCGCGCGGTGGGGTTCGCCGCGCGGCACCGGCCTTTCACGGTTTCCCGGACCGTTGCCCCACCTGGGGGAACCCTGTGCAAATCCCCGCATCCGCATACCGTGCCGTCGGCTGCGCATAACCTGACGATGAGGTATCGCTTGTCGAGCGTGAGGAGATCGGTGATGCGCAAGGGGCGGGCCGCGACAGCGGGGACGGCGATCATCGGGGCTTTGGCACTCTCCGTCGCCGGGTGCTCCTCCGGCGGGGGCGGCAAGGCCGGCGGCTCGGACGGCGGCGGGAAGGCCGAGAACGCGGCGAAGCTGGCCATCACCCCGGCGACCGGCACCAAGCAGGTGGCGCCCGACCAGCCCGTCATGGTGAAGGCCACCAAGGGCAAGCTGACGAGCGTCGCCCTCACCTACGGCAAGAACCAGAAGGCCGAGGGCAAGCTCGCGCCGGACGGCAAGTCGTGGAAGTCGTCCTGGACGCTGCGGCCGTCCACGACGTACACGGTCACCGCGCAGGGCTCCAGCGACGGCGGCGGCACGCCGGCCACCGTCACCTCGACCTTCACCACGCTGACGCCCGCCAAGAAGCTGGAGACCGGCATGTCGCCACTGGACGGCGAGACGGTCGGTGTGGGGATGCCGGTGCAGCTGCTGCTGTCCAAGGCGGTGAGCACCAAGGCCGGCAAGCAGGCCGTGGAGAAGGCGCTGGAGGTCCGGATGTCCACGCCCGTGCAGGGCGCCTGGTACTGGGTCAGCGACAAGGAGGTCGACTTCCGGCCTCGCGACTACTGGCCGTCCGGCGAGAAGGTGAAGGTCGTCGCGCACCTCGCCGGGCTGAAGGCCGGTGAGGGCATGTACGGCATGAAGGACCGCACGCTGAGCTTCACCGTGGGCCCCAAGCACATCACCACGGTCAGCGACGACACCCACCGCGCCAAGGTCACCGAGAACGGCAAGCTGGTGCGGACGATGAAGGTCAGCCTCGGCAAGCCGGGGCACGACAGCTACAGCGGCACGATGATCGCGCAGGAGAAGGCGGCGCACATCGTCATGGACTCGGCGACGACCGGCGACCCGGGCGAGTACCGGATCCCGACGAGCTGGAACGTGCGGCTGACCTACAGCGGGACGTTCGTGCACTCGGCGCCGTGGTCGACGGGCGACCAGGGCGTCTCCGACGTCAGCCACGGATGCGTGAACGCCTCCCCCACCGACGCCAAGTGGTTCTACAACTTCACCAACCGCGGCGACGTCGTCAAGGTGACGGGGACGTCGCGGCAGCTGCAGTTCGGCAACGGCCCGACGCCGTGGGTGAAGTCGTGGAGCGAGTGGCTGAAGGGCAGCGCGCTCGGCGCCCCGGTCACCGGCGCCCCGATGAGCTGATCCGGCGGGCGGCGGGGTCCCCCTCCCGGACGGCGCGGACGGCCGCTGGCAGACTGGGGCCATGCAGAAGCTCTCGCTGGACGCGCTGGTACGGGACCACTTGAAGCGGGCCGCCACGGCGGCCACGGGGCGCAGCGCCGAAACCGTCTACGGCGGTCACGAGCACGTCCTGCGGCAGACGCTGATCGCGCTGACGGCCGGGACGTCGCTCACCGAGCACGAGAGCCCCGGGGAGGCGACGCTGCTCGTCCTGCACGGGCGGGTGCGGCTGCGCAGCGGCGACGACGCCTGGGACGGCATGTCCGGCGACATGCTGATCATCCCGCCGGCGCGGCACGCCCTGGACGCGCTGGAGGACGCCGCCGTGCTGCTGATCGTCGCCAAGCGCGTCTGAGTCAGGCCGCCGCCAGCACCACGACGCCGAGGGCGACCAGCAGCGCCGCCTTCACGCCCTCCAGCGCCACGTAGTAGAGGTGCCCGCGGGAGCGGGGCAGGTCGGTCTCGCCCGCCAGCACGCGGTCGGAGCGCTTGTTCAGGCGGGGCCGGACGACCCCGAGCTGCACGGCGAGCAGTACCACCACGACGGCGGTGAGCACGACGACCGCCGTCGGAGGGCTCCCAACCGCGACGGCCACGACGACCGCCGCGGCCAGCGCGACCTCGACGAGGTTGAGCGCGCGGAAGACGATGCGGCCGATGCCGAGCCCGATCGGGACGGTCACGCCCGGCGCGCGGAACTTCAGGGGCGCCTCGAGGAACGAGATCCCGAGCACCATCCCGAGCCACAGGAAGGTCAGCGCGCCTGCCGTGGCGGCCGCGGTCGAGTTCATGGTCGTCATTCGCCTTTCGCAGGGGGCCGGTCGTGGGGCCGGCCGGAGGGGTGGATCAGGTGCGCCGGAGGCGGGCGAAGCAGGCGGCGGGCTCGGCGAACGGTTCGAGCGCCTCGGCCTCGACCGGCGCGTCCAGCTCGGCCAGCGCGCCGCGCATCAGGCCGAGGTGGACGTCGCAGACCAGCGGGCCGTACTCCTCGGCCAGCTCCAGGAACGGGCAGTGCCGCAGCCGGATGACGTCGCCGCCGAGGTCGGGGGCGAAGTCCAGGTCGGCGAGCAGGGCGGTGAGCCGCTCGGCGGCGTCGGACGCGCTCACCCGGCTGAACGGCGGACGCCGCTCGACGAGGTAGCGGCCCCACTCGCGGGCGGCGCGCTCGGCCTCGCCGCGCGCCGCCGGCCCGGCCGCCGCGAGCCGGCGGAGCAGGATCTGCGGCAGCAGCCGCACGCCGCGCGAGCCGCCGCGGTCCATGCCGGGCCGGGGCGTGTAGACGGTGCGGGGCCGTCCAGGGCCGGAGGGGCGTTCGAGGGTCCGCTCGGCCGCGCCGTCCTCCACCAGGGCGTCCAGGTGGAAGCGCGCGGTGTTGGGGTGGACGCCGAGCCGCTCGGCGTCGCCGGCGACGCCGAGCGGGGCGCCCGCCTCCCGCAGGACGTCCAGGACCTCGCGGCGGCGGGGGCGCTCCGTAGCCATGGCCCTCATCCTTCCCCCGGCCGAGACAGCGCCGCGATAGGTCACGGCCTCGCCCCTTCAGAGTTTTTACAAATACTACATGTGATAATCGTGGCAACAGAGGGGGGCACTCATGTCCGACGTGTTCATCCAGGCCACGGAGACCGATCCGGCCGTCCGCGCGGCCGCGGAGGTGCGGAGCGTGCACCGGCGGCTGCTCGACCGGCTCACCGCCCTCGTCGAGCAGGAACCCGGTCAGCACCACACGGTCCTGGCCGGGTTCCTGGGCGGCGAGCTACGCCGCCACCTCGCCGCCGCCGACAAGGCGCTCCACGCACCCGCGTCCGGAGCGCCGGAGACGCGGCTGCTCGTCCGGGCGCTGCGCACCACCGCCGCCGAGATCGAGGCGCTGGTCAGGGCGTTCCCCTCCGCCGCCGATCCGGTGCGCGCCGCCCGCGATCTCGCGGCCGTCCTCGCCGTGCACTTCACGGTGGAGGAGACCGTGCTGCTGCCCGCGCTCGCCGCGATGCCCGGCGCGGACGTCGGCCTCCTGGCCGGCGACCTGCGCACGCTCCTGGACGGCGGGCGACTGGAGCGGCCGGAGGAGATCGACGTCCGGGAGATCCCGCGCGGGCAGCGGCATCCGCGGATCTTCGCCCGGTACGCGCGGCTGGCGCCGGGCGAGTCGTTCACGCTGGTCAACAATCACGACCCCAGGCATCTGCGGCGCGAGTTCGAGTTGGCGCATCCGTCGGCGTTCACCTGGGACTGCGTCGAGTCGGGACCGGAGCTGTGGCGGGTGCGCATCGGCCGCCCCGCGGGCTGACGCTCCAGCTCACTGCTCCGGGGCGCAGGTGAGGTCGCGGGCGGGGAGACGCCCGGTCAGCAGGTAGTCGTTCACCTGGCCGGTCACGCAGTCGTTCTTGTATCCGCGCTGGTAGGGGGCATGGACGTCGGCGCCCCGCAGGGTGATCAGGCGTGAGCCGGGCAGCAGGCCGTGCAGCGCTCGGCTCTCCGGGTAGATCGTCCGGGTGTCGCCCGTCGCCGCCACCATGAGCGCGGGCAGCCGCCCGCCGACCTCGGTGAGGGGCTCGCGCGGCGCGGTGGGCCAGAACGCGCACGGGTTGACGCCCTGGGTGAGCGGGCCGAACACCGGGCTGGTGCCGCGGTGCCGCTGGACGGCGCGCCAGTACGACTCCGGGTCGCGCCTGGCCGCGGCGTCCCCGCAGATGATCGCGCTCTGGCCGCTGCCGTAGAGCGACTCGTCCCCGTTCAGCAGGAACCCGAGCTCCTCGTCCAGGTCCTTGGTCGGGTTCGCGGGCCGTCCGGCCGCCGCCTCGCCGAACACCCGCACCGAGTCGGCGAGGACGGCTCGCGCCGAGTCCTCGTCGGTGCCCAGGTCGTCGAAGATGACGACCGGGACGAGCGAGTCGTCCACGCGGTAGCGGCCGACCTCCAGAGGTTTGCGGGCGGACGCCTCGACGATCCCCCGGACCTTGGCCAGGACCTTCCCCCGCGTGTCGCCGAGGCCGTACTCGCCGTTGCGCTTCGCCGCCCACGCGGCCCAGTCGGCGAGCGCGCGGTCGTTGGCGTCGTCGGTGTTGGCGAGCAGCGAGGGCCCCCATCCCCTGGGATCGACGGAGCTGTCCAGGACCGTCCGGTCGAGGCGGCCGGGGAACAGCGTCGCGTAGACCGCGCCGAGGTAGGTGCCGTAGGAGGCGCCGTTGTAGGAGATCTTCCGTTCGCGGAGCGCGCCCCGGACGACGTCGATGTCGCGGGCGATGTTGCGGGTGCTGATGTACGGCAGCACGGTGCCGTTCGTCCGGGCGCAGCGGGCGGCCAGGTCCCTGGCGAAGCCCACCGACCGCTCGAAGGAGCGCCGGGTCTCCCCCGCGGACCTGATCCAGGTGGCGGTGGGCCAGCCGCAGTCGATCGTCGCGCTGCGGCCGAGCGAGCGCGGGTCCAGGCCGACCAGGTCGTAGCGCGGACCGGCCTTGCCCATGAGCTCGCGCGTGTAGGGCGGCATGTCGATGGCGGGGCCGGGGCCGCCGCCGTTGAGCACCATCGTGCCGATCCTGTGTTCCTTGTCGGACGCGGCGAGCCGCGAGATCGCAATCTTGATGGTGCGCCCGTCCGGGCGGGCGTAGTCGAGCGGGACGGTGACGTCCGCGCAGCGGGCCCCCGCCTCGTCCAGGCTCCGCCCGACCTCGTCGTCCGGCCCGAGGGTGCACGCCTTCCAGATGAGGTGCTGGGAGTAGTAGCGGGCGAGGCCGCCGTCCGACGGTCCCGGCGCGGCGCTCGCCACCGCCGGGGGCGCCGCGACGGCGGCGGCCGCCGCCAGGCCCGCCGCCGTCGTGGCCAGGCTCCTGCTCGTGGTCATGGCGTTTCTCCGTTCAGCGGTGGTCGCACAGGCCGGTCTGGACGAGGTCCAGTTCGTCGTCGAAGGCGGCCTGGGTGGTCGGGTTCTCGTTGAAGGCGATGGACACGCGGCGGCCGTCGGCCAGCCCGCGCCCGGACCGGGAAGCCGCAGGGCCCGCCGGACGAGTTCCTCCGGTTCGAAATGCCGGAAGCGGAACTCGTCACTGCTCTGAGAGGAGTCCATGTGGTCGGGCAGGCCGCTGGTGTGCCGCAGCAGGCTCCGGACGGTGATGGTCCGGCCGTCGTGGCCTCCGGCGTCGATCAGCCCGGGCAGGTAGCGGGCGACCGGCGCGTCCAGCGAGACGCGGCCCCGCGCGGCGAGCTGCAGGAGGGTGACGGCGGTGAAGGTCTTGGTGATGCTGCCGACGCGCACGCGCGGATTCGCCGGCATCGGCCGTCCCGTCCGGCGGTCGGCCACGCCGCTCGCCCGCGTCCACGTCCCGGCCGCCACCGCGACCGTCCGGCGGAGCGCTCGCCGGCGCCTCGGTTTCCTTGTCGTCATGTGCTTCGACGCTAGGCACGGGCGGGGCGCGGCACAGTGAAGCGATCACCCCGGTTCCGCTTCCGGGAGGCGGCACCGGCCGGGTGGGGGCAGCCCCACCGTCGACGGCCACCCGCGAGGGCCCGGAAGTCCTGTCGGGCAAAGGGTTGACATGTTTTGATTGGCGTATCAATAATGAGGCCGTGGCAACGAACCGGACCGGACGCAGGCCCACCGCCGAGGAGCGCCGCGAGCAGGTGCTCGAGGCGGGGATCAGCGTGTTCGCCGAGTTCGGCTACCACGCCGCGAAGACCTCCGACATCGCCAAGCGGGCCGGCATCTCCCAGCCCTACATCTACGCGCTGTTCGAGGACAAGAAGGCGCTCTTCCTCGCCTGCCTCGAGCGCGTCCGCCACCAGATGCGGGACGCGTTCGGACGGGCCTGGCGGCCGAGCGCCACCCCAGAGGAGTCGCTGGCCGCGATGGGCCGCACCTACCGGGCGTTCCTTGCCAACCCCGACTCCCCGCGCTGCCAGCTCCAGGGCTACGCGGCCTCCGCCGACCCCGAGATCCGCGCGTTCATGCGCAAGGGCTTCATCGAGTCCGCCGACATGATCACGAAGATGTCCGGGGCCGACCGGGCGGCGGTGGTGCGGTTCATGGCCAGCGGCCATCTGCTCATCATCGGCACCGTCCTGGACCTCCCCGACCCCTACGTCCGGCCCTCGGCCGGCTGACCCCTCCACGCGTCCGCCTCTGGGGAGCCCTCATCATCCCGTTTATTTATAGGTGTATCAATCAATGTATTGAAGGAGCTTGCGATGCCGTCCCCCCAGACCGCCGCCCCGCGCGGCACCACCGCACCCCCGTCCGCGGCCCCCGCCCCGTATCCGCGCCGCTGGTACACCCTCGGCGTGCTCTGCCTGTCGCTGCTCGTCATCGTCGTCGACACCACGATCGTCAACGTCGCGATCCCGACCCTCGCCTCCGCGCTCGGCGCCGGATCGGGCGCGCTGGCCTGGATCGTCGACTCCTACACCCTGGTCTTCGCGGCCCTGCTGCTGCCCGCCGGCGGCCTCGGCGACCGGTACGGGCGGCACCGCGCCCTCACCGCCGGGATGCTGGTCTTCGGCGCCGGGTCGCTCGGCGCGGCGCTGTCGTCCACCGCCGGGCAGCTGATCGCGGCCCGCGCCGTGATGGGGGTCGGCGCGGCGTTCATCATGCCCGCCACGCTGGCGCTGCTCACCGCCGTCTTCACCGACCCGCGCGAGCGCGCCAAGGCGATCGGCCTGTGGTCGGCCGTCAGCGGGCTCGGCGTCGCGATCGGCCCGACCGCCGGCGGCTGGCTGCTGCAGCACTTCTCCTGGAGCGCGATCTTCGCGGTGAACGTGCCGATCGTCGCCGTCGCGCTGGTCGCGGGCCTCGTCCTGGTGCCGGCCTCGGCCGCCCCGCACCGGCCCCGGATCGACGTGACCGGCGCCGTCCTCGCCGCCGCCGGGCTGGGCTCGCTCACCTACGCGGTCATCCAGGCCGGCGAGAGCGGCTGGGCCTCGTCCGGGACGCTCCTGCGCTTCGCCGCCGCGGCCGTCCTGCTGGCCGCCTTCGGAATCTCCCAAGTCCGCGGCGCGCACCCGATGCTCGACCTGGGCCTGTTCCGGGACGCCCGGTTCACCGCCGCCGCGCTGTCGGTGATGGTGCTGTTCTTCGGGCTGGCCGGCGTCACGTTCGTGCTCACCCAGATCTACCAGTTCGTCCTCGGCTACTCGCCGCTGCAGGCCGGGATCCGGTCGCTGCCCGGGGCGCTCGCGCTGACCGTCGCGTCCCCGCTCGGCACCCGGCTCGCCGCCCGCCGCGGCATCCGCACGGCGATCACCGCCGGGATGCTGGCCGCCGCGGCGGGGCTCGCGTTCTTCGCCACGGCGTCCGGCGGCACCGGCTACCCGCACTACATGGCCGCGTCCGTGCTGGTGTGCGCCGGGATCGGGCTGACGATGTCGCCCGCCACCCAGTCGGTCATGTCGGCGCTGCCGCCCGCCAAGGCCGGGATCGGCTCGGCGGTCAGCAACACCACCCGCAACCTCGGCACCGTCCTCGGCGTCGCGCTCGTCGGCAGCATCGCCGCGACCGTCTACACCGGCCGGATGCCGGACGGCCCGGCGGGCGAGTCGATCGGCGCCGCCGCCGGGACCGCCGGGCACCTGCCGGCCCCGGCCGC